>NZ_AEIQ01000042.1:0-115226 GCF_000152185.1 Dermacoccus sp. Ellin185
GTCGGCGAGGCGGCGGGCGGCGTCGAACGTGCGGTTGACGACCGTCACCTCGCCAAGACCGTGACGCACGAGCGTGTGGGTGGCGAGGGAGCTCATGGCGCCCGCCCCGACGACGACGGCGCGCACACCCGTCAGGTCGCCGAGCATGTTGCTCGACAGGTCGAGGGCGCGCTCGACGAGGGAGCGGCTGACGGTGTCGATGCCCGTCTCGGAGTGCACGCGCTTGCCGACGCGCAGCGCCTGCTGCACGAGCCGCGACATGACGGGGCCGATGCGCCCGGAGCGCTGCCCCTCGCGCAGGCTCTCGCGCAGCTGGGCGAGGATCTGGCTCTCCCCCACCGCGAGTGAGTCGAGGCCGGCGGCGACGTTGAACAGGTGCGCGACGGCGCGTTCGTCGAAGTGGACATAGAGGTGTTCACGCAGCTCGCCGAGGCCGACACCCGTCGCGGCAGCGAGCGCCTCACCGATCTCGGTGACGGCGCCGTGGAACGTCGTCGCATCGGCGTACACCTCGACGCGGTTGCACGTCGACAGCACGATCGGCTCGTCGACGTTCTCCCCCGCGAGCAGCCGCTCGAGCAGCGCCTGCTGACCTGCGGGGTCGAGAGAGGCGCGCTCCAGCACGGCGAGTGGCGCCGAGCGGTGGGACAGGCCGAGGACGATGACGCTCATGCCAGGAGCTCCTTCGTGGTGCGAGAGCGGGCGAGGCGTGAGTGCTGCTCACGGAACGCGAGGATCTGGAGTTCGCCCGCCATGTCGACGCCGCGCACCTGCACGTCGGCGGGCACGGTCAGGACGGTGGGGGCGAAGTTGAGGATGCTGCGCACACCGGCGACGACGAGGCGGTCGGCGACCTGCTGCGCCGCGGTGGCGGGCGTCGCGATGATGCCGATGACGCCCTCCCCCGGCTCGGGTCGCAGCGCCTCGAACGGGACGATGACGCGGCCGCCGACGTCCGTGCCGACGACGCGCGGGTCGTCGTCGATGAGCCACTTGATGTCGAAGCCCTTGACGCCGATGCCGCCGTACGTCGCGAGCGCACGCCCGAGGTTGCCCATGCCGACGATGGCGACGGACCACTCGCGCTCGAGGCCAAGAGCGCCGGCGACGTGGTCGGCGAGGGTGACGATGTCGTAGCCGACACCGCGCACGCCGTACGAGCCGAGGGCCGACAGATCCTTGCGCAGCTTGGCGGAGGAGACCCCGGCCTGCTCGGCGAGCGCCTCGGAGGAGATTCGCTCCTGCCCCACCGCGGCGCGCTCGTTGAGCACGCGTAGATACACCGGTAGCCGATTCACGGTGGCGTCGGGAATCTCCCGGCGCTCTACGTGCTCGGTGCTCACGGCAGCTACGGCCTTTCCTCGGGGCTCACGCGCTCACTTCGCGGTGCGGGGCGCGTATACCAAACGCCCGCACAGGCGTTCGCGGGACCCCCCGAGCTTAGACCTTGTGCACCGAGGCACAAAGTGGCGTGACGTCGTTCACGTCCGCGTGATGACGCGGAATGAGGGCCATTTCGACGCGACGGGACCTTGGTCCCTACCTCCGCCGACGCCCGCCCGTGACGGCGCGGCGCAGCCGATCCTCGTCGACGCGCCAGTAGTCGTGCTGCTTGCCGTCGACCAGCGTGACGGGGATCTGCTCGGCATACTTCGCGACGAGATCGGGCTGCTCGAGCATGTTGATCTCCTCCACCTCGGCGCCCGTCTCGGCGGCGACCTTCTCGACGACGGCGCGCGCGTCGTCGCACAGGTGGCAGCCGGGCTTGGTGATGAGGGTGATTCTTCTCACAGCATCATCGGGGGTGCGCCCGAGAGCGCGTCGCAGCGGGGAGACGTTCATCGCATCAGCCTAGGAGCATGCCCCGAGCATGCAACAGGCCCCTGCCGCGGGGCGGCAGGGACCTGGAGCGTCAAGAGTGATCAGGTCACTTCTTGTTGCGACGCTGGTGACGCGTCTTGCGAAGCAGCTTGCGGTGCTTCTTCTTGGCCATGCGCTTGCGGCGCTTCTTGATGACGGAGCCCATGAGTGAACCGTTCCTTACCTGTTGTCCTTGGCGATGCCCGTGCCGACATTCGCCGGTGCGTTCCTGCCCCACCGCGAGGTGGGTCGGCCACGGGAATATCTGAGCCATCCTATCGTCTGCTGTTTTGCTGCGCGACTCGTGGGGGTGACGCGCCGTTCACCGGCGAGTGCTTCGACGTCCCGTCGTGGCGCTCGCGCCCATCGCCCACGGGTCGTCACTGCCGGGCAAGGTGGACGTCAGTCGAACCAGACGTCGAGGCCATGATGCGGGAAGACGGCTTCACGTGTCGCCATGACGGCCTGGTCGACCTGCGACTCGGGATGCATGCCGGAGGCCCACGACTGGAACCATACGTCGTCGTTCTCGGCGACACCGTCACCCATCTTCGTCGGCGCCGTGCGCCCCGTGATGGCCTCGACGTGGCGGCGCCACTCGTCCGGCGTCGGCGTCTCGAGCGGGATCGGGTGATCGGCGGCGATGGCCGTCAGGTGCGTCCACGAGCGCGGGACGACGTCGACGAGCTCGTACCCGCCGCCGCCGAGCGCGACCCAGCGCCCGTCGCACACGTCGTGCGCGAGCTCGTGCAGCGACTGATGCGCCATCTTCTGCGCGTCGACCGTCAGCACCATGTGCGCGAGCGGGTCGGAGTAGTGCGAGTCGCAACCGTGCTGGGTGACGAGCACCTGCGGCGCGAAGGCCGTCACGACAGGGTGGACGACGGCGTGCAGCGCGCGCAGCCACTCGGCGTCGCCCGTGCCGGGCGGCAGCGACACGTTGACGGCCATGCCCTCGGCCTCGGGCCCGCCGCAGTCGCGGGCGAAGCCGGTGCCGGGGAACAGCACGGTGCCCGACTCGTGGATCGAGATCGTCAGCACGCGCGGGTCGTTCCAGAACGTCTTCTCGACGCCGTCGCCGTGGTGGACGTCGATGTCGACGTACGCGACGCGCTCGACGCCCTGATCGAGCAACCACTGGATGCCGATCGCCGCGTCGTTGTAGATGCAGAAACCGCTCGCCGCGTCGGGCATCGCGTGGTGCAGGCCGCCGGTGAAGTTGACCGCGTGCTCGTACTCACCGGTGTGCACGGCCTGGACGGCGCGCAGCGTACCGGCCGCGATGAGCGCGGAGACGTCGTGCATGCCGACGAACGCCGGGTCGTCCTCCGTGCCCAGACCGAACGACGTATCGGCGTCCGCCGGGTTCGCCGATGCGGCCTTGACGGCGTCGACGTACGCGCGCGAGTGGACGCTGAGGAGGAACTCGTCGCTTCCGTCGGGCAGGCGCGGCGCCTCGACGTCGACATGCCCCAGAACGCCGAGACCCTCCGCGAGGCGCGCAGTCAGCGCGAGCCGCAGAGGGTTCATCGGGTGACCCTCACCGAAGTCGTACCGCGTCAGCGCGGCGTCCCAGATGACGAGGGTCGGGTGGGGCATGACGTCAGTGACGCGCGTCGAGGACGTCGCTCGGGATGGAGGTCTCGTCGGCACCGACCGGGTAGACGAACGCAGCCTCTTCCTCGGACTCGGTGTCGGACGAGTTCGGGTTCATCGGACGACGGTGCTCGGTCGGCAGGAAACCGCGGCTCGACGCGAACGCCACACCACGCGCGTTGTCGGTGCCGACCCAGTAGATGACGGCGCCCAGGTTCTCCTTGCGCGCCTGCTCGAGAACAGCTTCGAGCAGCGCGACGGCGACGCCCGTGCCACGCGCGTCGGGCGTGACCCACAGGCCGAACAGCTCGCCGTACGGCGACTCCTCGTCGTCACGCACATCGCTGCGGAGCGAGACGACGCCGACCTTGTCGCCGTTCTCGTCGGTCGCGAGGATGCGGCGCGCACGCGCCATGCGTCGACGCCACGCGCTCTCGTCGAGCTGCTTCTCGGCGGACGACGACGCCGCGAAGGCCTCGGGCGACTCCTCGAGAGCGCTCAGGCGAACGTCGCGGTAGATCTGCCAGTCGTCTTCGCCAAGGGTTCGTACAGTCAACGCAGTCATACGCATATCGAACCACGTTTGGCTGAGCCGATGGGCGCTGGGGGGGCCGTGCGCCGGATGCCGGGGGCAGCGGCCGCGATGAGGCGCGCAATCTGCTTGCCCGTCAACGTTCTTGGATGGGTGAACATCGGGTGAACGAGCGATCGAGGGGCGGACGGAAGCGAGTCGAGGAAGCGCCGAAGCGTCGCACGAACGACACGCCCCACTGATTCAGCCGTGTTGATTCTTCCCTGCTGGTTCTTCCCGCCGATCGAGCCCTACGAGCTCAACCCATCGACGCGGACTTGTCGTGGCAGGCCTTCATCGCCGCCACCATCGCCGCGCGCACGGCCCGCTGGTCGAGTTCGGCGAGCGCCGTGATCGTGGTCCCGCCGGGGCTCGAGACCTTCTCGCGCAGCTGGACGGGCGACTCCCCCGACTCCGCGAGCATCGTGCCCGCGCCGACGATCGTCTGAACGGCGAGCCGGTGCGCGACATCGCGCTGCAGGCCGAGCAGGACGCCCGCCTCGATCATCGCGTCGGCGAGGTAGAACAGGTACGCCGGGCCGCTGCCGGAGACCGCCGTCACGGCGTCGTGGTCCTTCTCGGCGACCGTGATGACGTCGCCCGACGCGGCGAGGAGCGTCTTCGCGCGCGCCAGCTGGTCGTCGTCGCAGTGTGCGCCGGGCGTCACCGCGTGCATGCCCGCCCCGACCATCGCGGGAGTGTTCGGCATGACGCGGACGACCGCGGCGCCGTCGGGCAGGTGCTCCTCGAGCGAGATGGTCGATCGCCCCACGGCGAGGCTGACGACGACGGCGCCGTCCGCGAGATGCGGGCCGATCTCCTCGAGCACGTCGTCGAGCTGGTACGGCTTCACGCCGAGCACGACCGTCTCGGCGCTCGCGACGGCGTCGGGGTTCGACGTCATCGTTGCGACGCCGTACTTCTCGCGCAACTGCGCGCCACGCTCCTCGCGACGCGACGTGGCGACGACGTCATCCGCGTCGAAACCGCCTGCGAGAGCGCCGGCCATGACGGCCTCGTTCATGTTGCCGGTGCCGATGAACGCGATGCGGCGGGCGGACTTCGTCATGTCATCTCCTGCGTCGAACGGGGTTGGGCAGCGTCAGTGCCAACGACGGCCGTCCCGCGAGCGCGCTCGCGACGTATGTCGACCACATCGGGCCGTACGGGACGACGACGCGGCGCGCGAAGGCGTCATCGTGGTGGGTCGGGGCCGTGACGCCGAGCGGGGTGACGACCTCGGCGCCCTGCGCGTCATGGCGGCGCACGAGGGAGGCGGCGATGTCGAGCAGCAGCGCGTCGTCGGTGTCGAAAGCCGTGACGGCCTGCGCGTCGAGCAGCGCCTTCGTGATATCGACGAACGCGTTGCCGCTCTCGCGCGCCGATGTCATGCCGAGCGCGGCGTCGAGGCGTTCCGTCGTCAGACGCACGCGACGCCCGTTCGTGGCGAGGTCGCTCAGGTCGTCGGACGCGCCGCGCAGGCGGGTGGGCAGCACGATGCCGGTCTCCGGAAAATCCTGGCGCAGTTCGTCGCCGAGCACGTAGACGGCCTGGATGTAGAGGGGGTCGGTGACGGTGAGCGTCAGCGTCACCCCCGCGTTGCGCGCGGCCTGCCCGACCTCGCGCAGACTGTTGATGAGGACGCCGCCCCAGACGTCATCGGCGAAGACGCCGAACGTGCCGACGTCGATCGTCAGATCCGGTGACGGCGCGCCGGTCGCGGCGAGCGCGCTCACTGCGCCGATCGTGTCGGCCTGGACGGTGAGCAGGTCGTCCGTGCTCGCCGGCGGCACGAGCAGCGGGCGCCACGAGATACGGGGATGTTCGTCGGGGCTTTCAGCGGTAGTGGCGGCTGCTGCGCTCGTGAGTTCGTCGGTGAGGCGGATGGCGTCGTCGATGCTCTCACCGGCGACGAGCGACTTCGCCGCGGCGCGCGCGATCGGCCCACGCGACGCCGCCGAGACGACCTTCGACGTGGCTGCGGGCAGACGCGGACCGAACGAGTACTTCGGCATCGGCGCCACCTCCTTCGTCGACGTTTCGACCCAGCCTACGTGGCCCATCCGTGCGTCGGCACACCGTCTCGCGGCTGCACGGGGCGGGTTCGTCAGAACGGCGAACTGATGCGTCCGGCCCCGATCGCGAGGTGCAGCCGCGCGAACGCGAGCGCCTCGGCGAGGTCGACGAGCCGGTCTTCGTCGGACAGGCGTCGCGTGCCGACCTCGACGACGACGTCGCCGCCGAACTCGTCACGCGCGAGCATCTCGAGCATCTGCGCGCACGGCTGCGTGCCGCGCCCCGGAACGAGGTGCTCGTCCTTGTAGGAGCCGAGCCCGTCGGCGAGGTGGATGTGGCTGAGGCGGTCGCCGAGTTCTTCGGCAACGGCGATGGCGTCGCTGCCGGACGTCGCCGTGTGCGACAGGTCGAGCGTCGTGTGCGCGTAGTGGTTGCGCCGCAGATCCCAGTGGGGCAGGTACGCCTGCACCTCGCGTCCGCGAGCGCGCCACGGGAACATGTTCTCGACGGCGAGCTTGATCTCCGGGTGGCGGGCCTCACGTTGCGCGACGCCGTCGACGAACCCCGTCGCGTACTCCTTCTGCCACCGGAACGGCGGGTGCAGGACGACCGTGCCGGCTCCCACGTCGCGCGCGAGGTCGACGGAACGGTCGATCTTGCCCCACGGCTCGTTGCCCATGACACGTTGCGTGAGCAACAGCGTCGGGGCGTGGATCGACAGGATCGGCACGCCGTGACGTTCGGACAGCTCGCGCAGGGCCCGCGCGTCCTGGCTCGCCGGTTCGGTCCAGACCATGACCTCGACGCCGTCGTAGCCGAGTTCGGCTGCGATGCGGAAGGCCGCCGCCGTGCTCAACGGGTAGCACGACGCGGTGGACAGACCGACGCGGATGCTCACGCCAGCGCGTCCAATCGGCGCAGGATGAGCCCCTCGCGCAACGCCCAGGGGCACACGTCGAGGGAGTCGACGTCGAACAGATCCATCGTCGCCTCGATGACGACGGCACCGGCGAGCACCTGCGCGCTGCGTTCGACGCTGACGCCGGGCAGCTGCGCGCGTTCGGTCGCCGTCATCGCCGCGAGTCGCGGGACGAGGTCACTGAGGCCTGCGCGGGCGAGCGAGCGCGGCGCGAACGGGCCGTCGCTCGACGGCGCGGCCCCCGTCAGGCGCGCGAGGGAACGGATCGTCTTGCTCGTGCCGACGGTGCGATCAGGTGTGCCCCAGCGCGTCAGATCCCGTGCGACGCCGGCGATCTCGGCGCGCACGCGCGTGCGCAGGGCGCGCAGATCTTCCGCGGACGGCGGATCGCCCGCCAGCTCACGCGTGAGGCGCCCGGCCCCCAGCGGCAGACTGACGGCGGTGTCGGGCGTCTCGTCGATACCCGTCGCGAGTTCGAGCGAGCCGCCGCCGATGTCGATGCCGAACAGTCGCCCGCTCGACCAGCCGAACCAGCGGCGCGCGGCGAGGAACGTCACGCGCGCCTCCTCCTCGCCCGTCAGCACGCGCAGCTCCTGGCCGGTGTGCTCACGCACATGATCGAGGACGGCCTGACCGTTGGGCGCCTCGCGCACCGCGGACGTCACGAACGACATGAGTTCGCTGATGCCGGTGTCTTCGGCGATCGTCACGCATTCGCCGACGAACTGCGTCAGATCGGCGATACCGGATGCGTCGATGAAGCCGTCGGCGGTGACGTGTTCGGACAGGCGCAGCACGCGCTTGTGCGACATCGCGGGCAACGGCTGGGCGCCGGGGTGCGCATCGACGACGAGCAGGTGCACGGTGTTGGAACCGACGTCGATGACTCCGAGGCGCATGGTCGCAGGGTATCCGGCTCAGCGGAACGTGGGGTACCAGGCGTCGTAGTCGGTCTCCAGCTGGGTGAGGCCCTTGTGGAAGTGCCGCTGCGCGAGGGTCTCGATGTCGGTCGTCGTCGTGACGGCGTCGGTGTAGAACGCCATGACGGCGCCGTTGCCGTACGTGTCGCGCAGGAAACGCGCGAACGTGAACGCCACGTAGTACGCGTCGGCGGCGTTCGCGCCGCGCAGTTCCTCGTCGCTCGGCAGATGCGGACGGATGTCGGTGCGCTTGTGCGGCGCCTGCGGGACGAGCTTCTGGCCGACGTACTCGGCCCACCCCTCGAGCAGCCACAGCGGCCGCGTCTCGCGCAGCTTCTCGAGCGTGAGGGCGTGGAACGCCTCGTGTGCGAGCGTCTCGCGGGCCGTCACGTCGTTCGCGTGACGCACCGTCCACGGCGCGGCGACGACGAACGGCAACGTGCCGCCGCGCGTCACCGTGCTCGCGAGCTGGCTGCCCGGCTCGGTGCCCGTGTACTTCTTGAAGTCGGCGTCGTCGCGCGGCACGACGACGAGCAACGGGTTCGCAGAGGCGTGACGGTCGAGGCCGCGCACGGCGGAGACGGCGCGCTCACTCGCCGTCACGATGCCGGAGGGGATGACGGCGTGCGCACCGGCGACGATCATCGCGCCACCCTTCGACTGCGTGCGCGGCGTAGCCCCGGCCTTCTCGGCGATGCCGCTCTGCGCCATCCGGGCCGCGGGCGTGGTGGCGGGGCTCGTCGTCGAACTCGAGGTGGGGTTCGAGGCGCTGCGCGTCGTGAGGGCGCTGCACCCGGTCAGCAGGGAGAGTGCGAGGGTGCCGGCAGCGAGGCTCGTGCGCGAGGTCATGCGTGGCCTCCCCTGTCGGCGTCGCGGGTGTCTGCGGCGGAACCTCGACGATACCCGCGCCGGGCGGCGAGCACCTATCATCGCGGGCGTGGCTGAATGCGATCTCGAGATACCGCGCACCTGGGTCGAGTTCGACGACCCGGCGAGCGAGGCGGACGCCGTCGAGCGCTACCGCTGCGACCTCACGTGGTTGACGTCGAACTGGACGTGCACGTTCGGCGACGAATGCTGCGGCATCGATGCGTCGAAGCCCGACCTGGGATGCTGCGTGCTCGGCGCGCACTTCACCGGCGACGAGGACGAGGCGCACACCGCGTCGGTCATGAAGACGTTGACGCGCGACGAATGGCAGTTCTACGACGAGGGCCACTCGGCTGACGGCTGGGTCGAGGTCGACGAGGACGGCGACCGCAAGACGCGCGTCGTCGAGGGTGCCTGCATCTTCTTGAACCGGCCGGGATTCGGTGACGTCACCTCGTCGGTGGAGGGTTCGGACGACGTGAGGACGGCCGGCCCCGGCCTGGGTTGCGCGCTGCATCAGAAGGCGTGGGCGACGGGCGTCGAGCCGTGGTCGCTCAAGCCCGAGGTGTGCTGGCAGTTGCCGATCCGACGTTCGTATCGTCGCGTGACGCTGCCCGACGGTGAGGAGTATCTCGAGACGACGATCGCCGAGTACGACCGTCGCGGATGGGGTTCGGGCGGCCACGACCTCGACTGGTACTGCTCGGGCAACTCCGAGGCGCACGTGGGAGCCGAGCCGGTCTACGTCTCGCAGCGACCCGAATTGGTCGAGCTCATGGGCCAGGCCGCCTACGACGTGCTCGTCACGTACTGCGAGGCGCACCTCGCAGCGGCTGCCGCGCTGGCCGTCACCCCTGCCGGACGCGACCTGCTGCCGTTGTACGTGCATCCCGCGACGCTGGAGGCCCAGGGCCGCTGACGCACTGTCGTGCATGAGGATGCCCTGCTCGGTGGGGCGGCAGGCATGGCCCGCTCACACCCCTTGGCGTTCAATACCGTGACCGTGGAAACATTGGGATGCGGCGACGGGCGAAGCGAGCCCTCGACGCCGCCGTCAAGCCCCAGAGGAGCACTGTGCCGTGAACGCCACCGCCCCCTCTGCCGCCGAGTACGACTACCGCGTGGTCTGGTCATCGGTTGATGGCGCGTTCGTCGCCACCTGCGCCGAGTTCCCCTCGCTCTCATGGCCGGCCGACTCCCAGACGGCTGCGCTCACCGGCATCGCCACCTTGGTGGACGACGTCCTGACCGACATGCGCGCGTCGGGTGAAGAACCGCCGCTGCCTTTTTCGCGGCGGACGTACTCGGGAAAGTTCAACGTCTGACTGCCGCAGGAGCTTCACCGTCGACTGGCGCGGGAGCCGGCCCAACAGAATGTCAGCCTCAACCAGTACGTCGTGAGCAAACTGGCGTCGTGACGAGCTGCGGCATGGTGCACTGCCGGGGTGACTCTTGAACCGGCCGTGGAGATGCTCTGGGAAGATGCCGACCCGCCTGTCGTTCTCGCGGAACGGTTCGGCTTCGACTCCGCAGGTGCCGCGGCAAACTGGGTCGCGGGCGCGCTTTCTTCTCGGTACTCGCTGGCACCTGACGCCTGCGACCGCATCATCCTCAGTGACGGCAACGCTCTCGCGTGGGTCACGTGCGATGGCGAACCGTTCATCGCAAAGTGGTCCGTGGTGCCGGATCGCTTCGCGCGGCTGGCCGCCACGGCGCGGCTGACGACATGGCTCGGCGATCGCGGGCACCCTGTCTCCGCACCTGTCGCCGCACTGGACGGCCGCACTCAGCTCGAGCTCGACGGCATCTCACTCAGCGTGCAGCGGGTCGCGCCCGGCCAGCACCTCGACGTCGGGGATCTGCAGCTCGTCCGTGAGGCAGGCGCCACACTGGCTCGACTCCACGCCGACCTTGCCGCTTACCACGACGCCGCTGATTTCCCGCGGCCACGAACGCCCGCCCTCTCGTCGAAGGAATCCATCGAGGCCTGGGCTGCAGGTGATCTGCAGCATCTGCCGGCTGACGCGGTGAGACTTCTCGTGCGCATGCTGGCGAACGTGTCGGATGCCCAGCCGCCCGCACATCTCGTCCACGGCGACTACCGGTCGGCAAACATCCTGACGCGGGACGGTGAGATCACGGCCGTGCTCGACTTCGAAGAGTTGCGCTTCGACTCCCCCGTCGGTGAACTCGCGCGATCCGCCGTCATGCTCGGCACGCTCTTTCACGGCTGGGAACCGGTCTCTCCCGCTGTGCATCGAGCCTTCAAGGATGGCTATGAGGACGTCAGAGCACTGTCGGAGGACGAGTCGAGATGGTGGCCCCTTCTGACGCTGTGGTGGTCGCTGCTCATGGTTCCGGCCGGCGACGATCCGACAGGGTGGGGTGCGGCTACCGACGAGATGGCGCGCCGCCTGACCCGCGACACCGAGTGCTGACCTGGCCGGGTGCCGTCATCCCTCGATTTTCGCCGATCTTGCGTCATGAGCGCGCGCCGTTTTCACGCGTTGATGACACAACATCGCGACGGCCGTGGCTGAGGGGGCGAAGGACGCTCCCGAGGGCGGCTGAGCGCACGATTACCCGCTATCCCGGGGTTGTCGGCGCTCACGTCTAGGGTTTCGACCATGGCGAGCAAGGCTTCGAAGCGAACGACGTACCGCTGCACCGAGTGTGGGTGGCAGACGGTCAAGTGGGTCGGGCGATGTGGTGAGTGTCAGGCGTGGGGCACCGTCGAGGAGGTCGGCGGGCCCGTCGCCGTGCGCACGCAGGCGGCGTCGAAGGTCGCCAACCCGGCGAAGCCGATCCGCGAGGTCGACGCGACGAAAGCCTCCATCACGACGACGGGGGTCGGCGAGTTCGACCGCGTCCTCGGTGGTGGCCTCGTACCGGGCGCCGTCATGCTCGTCGCGGGAGAGCCGGGCATCGGCAAGTCGACGCTGCTGCTCGACGTCGCCGCGCGCGCGGCACGCGCTGACACGAAGGTGCTCTACGTCAGCGGCGAGGAATCCGCGGCGCAGGTGCGTCTGCGCGCCGACCGCACGGACGCCGTCGCCGACACGCTCTACCTCGCGAGCGAGACCGACCTCGCCACCGTGCTCGCGCACATCGATGCGGTCCAACCGACGTTCCTCGTCATCGACTCCGTGCAGACGATCGCGAGCGCCGAGGTCGACGGTTCGGCCGGCAACGTCTCGCAGGTGCGCGAGGTCGCGGCCGCCATCATCCAGGTGGCGAAAGCCCGCAACATCTCGACGGTGCTCGTCGGGCACGTGACGAAGGACGGTTCGATCGCCGGCCCCCGTCTGTTGGAGCACCTCGTCGACGTCGTCATCACCTTCGAGGGCGAACGTCACTCGCGTCTGCGGCTCGTACGCGCGGTCAAGAACCGCTACGGGCCGACCGACGAGGTCGGTTGCTTCGACCTGTCCGACGGCGGCATCCAGGGTCTGTCGGACCCGAGCTCACTGTTCCTCACCTCGCGCGACAAGCCCGTCGCGGGTACGTGCGTCACGGTGACGCTCGAGGGTCGCCGACCACTCGTGACGGAGGTACAGGCGCTCGTCGCGCCGTCGGCAGGTGGTTCGCCGCGCCGCACGACGTCAGGGGTCGACTCCTCGAGGACCGCGATGATCCTCGCCGTCCTCGAACGCCGCGCGGGTGCCCCCGTCAGCCGTGCCGACTGCTACGTCTCGACGGTCGGGGGCGCGAAGCTGAGCGAACCGGCGTCCGACCTCGCCGTCGCGTTGTCCCTGCTCAGTTCGGCACAGGAGAAACCGCTGCCGGCGGGGCTCATCGCCGTCGGCGAGGTGGGACTTTCGGGAGACATCCGCGCCGTCAGCGGTGTGGCGCGACGTCTCGCCGAGGCCGCGCGCATCGGGTTCGACAAGGCGATCATTCCTGCCGGGTCGCTCGGCACCGAGAAAGCCCCCGCGGGCATGCGAATCGCCGAGTGCGCCGACCTCGGCTCGGCGATGCGTGCCGTCGGAACGGCATCAGGTGATTGAGCGGCCCGGTCAGCGATGCCCCGAGGGCCCGGATTCCCACCTGCCAGTTGAGTCGTTTACGTCCCGACGATTCAGTCACGACTGACTCATCCTCACCCACGTGACGCAGCCGCCCCGCCACCGCGCCCGAGACACCCCAGGCGACCATCAGCACCCCCACCGACCACGACGTGATCCATCCACCCACCCCGGCCACGGTTTCCCTAACCTGGAAGACAACCCCTCACCACGTGTGGCCACCATCACAGGCCGCAATCGGTACTGCGAAGTAACCCAAACCCGGCACTAAGGTGCCAGAGGCATCGAGCGCGCCGCATGGCTGCGCCGAGTACGACGACGACCTGAGGATGAACCAGACGTGTTTTCCGGACGTAACGCCCGCGCTGCCGCTCTGCCCGCGCAGCTGTCCCGTAGCTGGCTGCTCGCCAGCGCCATGAAGCCCGAACTCTTCGACGCGGCCCTCGCCTCCGAGGCCGATTCCGTCATCTTCGACATCGAGGATGCCGCGCCTGCGGCCGACAAGTCCACGGCGCGCGACAACGTCGTCAAGGCCCTCGAGGACGGCGCGACCGGTTGGGTGCGCATCAACGACATCAACACCGAGTTCTGGGAGGACGACCTCAACGCCCTCCACGGCATCCCCGGCCTGCGCGGCGTCATGCTCGCGAAGACGGAGAAGCCCGAGCACGTCACGCTGACGGCGATGCGCCTCAACCCGGGAACCCCGGTCCTCGCGCTCGTCGAGTCGGCCATCGGCATCGAGAACGCAACGTCGATCGCGTCCGCCCCGGGCACCTTCCGCCTCGCGTTCGGTGTCGGCGACTTCCGCCGCGACACCGGCGCGGGCGCCGACCCGATGGCGCTCGCGTACGCACGCTCCAAGCTCGTCGTCGCCTCCCGCGTCGGCCAGCTGCCCGGCCCGATCGACGGCCCGACCCTCACCGACTCCGAGGACGAGCTGCTCGAGGCGTGCAAGGTCACCCAGAACATGGGCATGACGGGCAAGCTGACGCTGCGCATCGACCAGACCGACCCGATCAACCGTGGCCTGTCCCCCAGCCACTCCGAGATCGAGTGGGCCGCCGAACTGCTCGACTCGCACGAGCACGGCGGCGGTACGCGCGACGGCAGCTACGCGCCGCGCCTGGCACGAGCGCAGAAGATCCGCAATCTCGGTGAGTCCTACGGGCTCTGGACGGTCTGATCAGCAGACATCGCGACACCTGAGCGGGTGGGTGCGGGCCGCCACGTCACGATGTGGTGTCGGCGCGTGCTCGCCCGCACCCGCAGTCAGTAGAGTTCACGGTGGGTGAGGAACGAGACGAGCAGGTGGGTCATGGCAAAAGAGGCAAGTGTGACTGAGCGATCCAACGAGGCCCTGCTCTGGGAGACCCTCGCCGTCATCGCTCCCGGCACCGAACTGCGTGACGCGCTCGAACGCATCCTGCGCGGGCGCACCGGAGCGCTCATCGTCGTCGGGCACGACGACGTCGTCGACAAGATCTCGACGGGCGGCTTCCCGATCAACATCGACTTCTCCGCGACGCGCCTGCGCGAACTCGCGAAGATGGACGGCGGCATCGTCGTCAGCTCCGACCTGGAGAAGATCATCGGTGCGGCGATCCAGTTCGTCCCCGATTCGAGCATCGAGACGCGCGAGTCCGGCACCCGTCACCGCACGGCCGAACGTGTCGCGAAGCAGACCGGTTTCCCCGTCATCTCCGTCAGCCAGTCGATGCAGATCATCGCCGTGTACGTCGGCGGCATGCGTCACGTGCTCGAGGGCTCGCCCGCGATCCTGTCGCGCGCCGGGCAGGCGCTGCAGACGCTCGAGCGGTACAAGAAGCGCCTCGACGAGGTCACTGGCTCCCTCTCCGCTCTCGAGATCGAAGACTTGGTGACGGTGCGTGACGTCGCCCAGGTGCTGCAGCGCCTCGAGATGGTGCGGCGCATCAGCGAGGAGATCTCCTCCTACGTCGTCGAACTCGGCACCGACGGACGCCTCATCGACCTGCAGCTGCAGGAACTCATCGGCGCCCTCGGCAACGACCGTGAACTCGTCATCCGTGACTACCTGGAATCCGCACGCGACGGCTACCCGCTCGAACAGGCCGACGCGAACCTCGCCTCGCTGAGCAACGACGACCTCATCGACGTCAGCGCCAACGCGCGCGCGGTCGGCTTCCCCGTCGCGGGTGACGCGCTCGACGCCCTCGTCACTCCGCGCGGCTACCGCCTGCTGTCGAAGGTGCCGCGCCTGCCCGCCGCCATCATCGATCGCCTCGTCGACCACTTCGGCAGCCTGCAATCCCTGCTCGCCGCCGACTTCGACGACCTGCTCACCGTCGACGGCGTCGGCGAATCGCGTGCCCGTGCGGTCCGCGAGGGTCTCTCGCGCCTGGCGGAGAGCAGCATCCTCGAACGCTACGTGTGAGCACGCCGCTGCCCGAGGAGCGTCGCGACGACCTCGTCGCACGTCTCAACGCCTGGTTCCTCGATGCCGCGCGCCCGCTGCCATGGCGCTCCCCCGACACGACGCCGTGGGGCATCTTCCTGTCCGAGGTCATGAGCCAGCAGACGCCCGTCGCGCGCGTGGCTCCGATCTGGCAGGAATGGCTCGAGCGCTGGCCCACCCCGTCGGACCTGGCGGCCGCCGCGCCAGGTGAGGCCGTCCGTCACTGGGGCCGCCTCGGCTACCCGCGTCGTGCCCTGCGGCTGCACGACGCCGCCGTCACGATGGTCGAACGGCACGGCGGCGAGGTGCCGTCGACGCACGACGAGCTGCTCGCGCTGCCCGGCGTCGGCGAGTACACGGCAGCGGCTGTCGCGTCGTTCGCGTTCGGTGAGCGCGTCACCGTCATCGACACGAACATCCGACGCGTCGAGGCGCGTACGGTGACCGGCGTCGAGTTTCCCCGACCCAACCTGAGCGCCGCAGAACGCCGACTCGCCGCGCTGCTGCTGCCGCAGGACGATCACGTGCTGTGGAACGCCGCGTCGATGGAGTTCGGAGCGGTCGTGTGCACCGCGAAGGCCCCCGCCTGCGGTACCTGCCCGATCATCGACGCCTGCGCCTGGCAGCTCGCGGGCGCGCCCGTCTACGACGGCCCCGCCCGGCGCGGGCAGGCCTGGGCCGGCACCGATCGGATGGTGCGCGGCAAGCTGCTCGCGGTGCTGCGCGAGGCGCACGGCCCCGTCGAACGCGCCCGCCTCGACGAGGCCTGGGACGACGACGCCCAGCGTGAGCGCTGCCTCTCATCGCTCATCACGGACGGTCTCGTCGACCCCATCGACGACGAGCTGTTCGCGCTGCCCGGCCACCGCTGAGCCACCCCCTCAGACGACGATGTCGGTCGGTCAGTGAAGCGTCAGCTCGCGTGATCGGCGTGCGGCCCGGCCTCCGTCGGCTTCACGTACGCAGCCTCGGAGTTGGCCGGCGCGTGGAGGTGGAGCGATTCCATCACCTCGGCGAGAACCGCTTCCTGCCCACCCTTCGCCTCGACGACGATGCCCGGCTCGTCAGCCTGCAGCGGCTCGAGCGTGTCGAGCTGGCTCTGCAGCAGGGACGCCGGCATGTAGTGGCCCTTGCGCTCGGCGAGACGCTGTTCGAGCTGCTCGCGCGAGACGTCGACGTGGCAGAACGACACCGTCGGGCGCCCCTCGCGGAGCAGCTCACGGTAGCTGCGCTTGAGCGCACTGCACGTGATGACGGCGCTCTTGCCGAGGCTCTCGTGCTCGTCGATCCACTCGCCGATCTTCGTCAGCCACGGCCAGCGGTCCTCGTCCGTCAGCGGGATGCCGGCGCGCATCTTCTCGACGTTGGCCTGCGGGTGCAGGTCGTCGCCCTCGACGTACGTCCACCCCATGGCGTCGGCGAGACCCGTCGCGACGGTCGTCTTTCCCGAGCCCGAGACGCCCATGACGATGACGAACTGGGACTGCGGTTGTGTGCTCATGCTTTTCACCCTAACGTTCGATTCTTCACCCGAGAACTGGCTCTGGCCACCGGCCCGTTCGCGGACATCGGTCCCCCTGGACGACGAACCCCCTTGCGCGCAGATGCACCCGGGTGCATCTGCGCGTAAGGGGGTTCGGTGAGTGCGAGCGCCCTGCGTCTCAGACGATGAGGTGCAGGATCCAGACGCAGGCGAAACCGACGACGGAGATCACCGTCTCCATGAGCGACCACGACTTGAGCGTCTGCACGACGCTGAGACCGAAGTACTCCTTGACGAGCCAGAACCCGGCGTCGTTGACGTGGCTGAAGAACAGCGAACCCGCGCCGATGGCAAGCACGACGAGGGCCAGCTGGTTGGAGTCGAGGTGCGCCACCATCGGCGCGACGATGCCGGCCGCGGTGATCGTCGCGACCGTCGCCGAACCCGTCGCGAGACGGATGCCGACGGCGACGAGCCACGCGAGCAGCAGCGGCGAGAAGTTGCTGCCGTCGGCCCAGTCCTTGATGACGTTGCCGACGCCCGCGTCGACGAGGAGCGTCTTGAAGCCACCACCGGCGGCGACGATGAGGATGATGCCGGCGACGGCGGGCAGGCCCGCGCTCATGATGCCGTTCGTCTTCGCGATCGACAGGCCGGCGCCCTCGCCGAGCAGGATCATCGCGACCATGGTCGAGATGAACAGCGCGACCGGCGGGTTGCCGAGGAACTCGATGACGGACAGCGCCGTGCCCTTCTTCATGCCGGCGATCTCGGCGATGGCCGAGATGAGCATGAGGACGACGGGCAGCAGGATGCACGTGATCGCTGCACCGAACGACGGGCGACGCGTGGGCGTCGTGTCGTTCTTCGCGTCGACGGCGGTGGCGCCGTCGTGCTCGCCACCGCCATGCGCGCCCGAACCCGCGTCGCGGACCGAGCCGTCGGCAGCGAGCGCCGCAGGAGCATCGACGGGCACGAGACGCGCGACGAGGCGCCCGAGCAGCGGGCCGGCGACGATGAGCGTCGGGATGGCGGCGATGATGCCGAACAGCAGGGTGCGGCCGGTGTTGGCGTGGACGGCCTCGATCGCGGCGGCGGGGCCGGGGTGCGGCGGCACGAAACCGTGGAGCACCGACAGGCCGGCGAGGGCCGGGATGCCGATGAGCAGCACCGGCTGCTTCGTGCGGCGCGCGACCGACAGGACGATCGGGATGAGCAGGACGACGCCGATCTCGAAGAACATCGGCAGGCCGATGATCGCGGCGACGAGCGCCATCATCCACGGCAGTGCGGCGGCCTTGACGCCGCCGACGAGCTTGTCGACGATCGCGTTGCCGCCGCCGGAGTCGGCGAGCAGCTGACCGATCATCGCACCGAGGGCGACGAGCAGACCGACGGAGCCGGCGGTCTTGCCGAAACCGGTCGTGAAGCTGTCGACGGCGGGCTTGCCTGGCACCTGGGCGACGGCGGCGAGCGCCGCGCTGCCGAGGATGAGGCCGAGGAACGGGTGGAGCTTGAACGCGCTGATCGCGAGGACGACGACGGCGATGCCGGCGAGCGCCGCGAGGGTGAGTTGCCCGGACGACGCGTGGGAGATCGGCCCGGTCGCGTCCGCTGCAAGAAGGTGAACCATGTGCGATGGCCCTTCCCTGATGGGTGGTCAATGAGGCGCGGCCACTCGTCCAAGAACGGCCAACCGGCTCACAGTAGTCGTCGAGCCCATGCATGCACCTCTGCATCGGCTGACGAATGGACAACAAACGTTTTGCTCAACCGCGCTCTTCCGAGCGTCAGAGCGTCAGCAGCATGCGCGTGTTGCCGAGGGTGTTGGGCTTGACGCGGTCGAGGTCGAGGAATTCGGCGACACCTTCGTCGTACGACTGCAGCAGTTCGTCGTAGACGGTTCGCTCGATCGGGATGCCTTCGATCTCGACGAACCCGTGGCGCGCGAAGAAGGCGGTCTCGAACGTCAGGCAGAACACGCGGTCGACGCCGATGATACGCGCCTGGTGGATGAGGGCGTCGAGCAGGCGCCCTCCGACGCCGTGGCCGCGGACGTCGCCGGACACGGCGAGCGTTCGCACCTCCGCGACGTCCTCCCACATGACGTGCAGCGCACCGCATCCGACGATGTCGTCGTCGAGCTCGGCGACGATGAACTCGCTCAGGTTCTCGTAGTAGCTGACGGCCGGTTTGTCGACGATCGCCTTCGACTCCACGTACGGCGTCACGAGCCGTCGGATGCCTCGCACATCGGCGGCGCGGGCACGGCGAAGCACGACGGAACTCATGCACTCCACCCTAGGCACTCGCTTCGGGGCCGCAGCCGCGCGTCCCAGCTGACGAACCCCGTCAAGCCCACCCGACGAGAACACGACGGTGCGGCCCGCCTCCCCCCAGGGAGGCGGGCCGCACCGCACAGGTCACCGCGCATCAGACACGGTCGGAACGTCGATCAGACCGCGGCAGCGCCTTCGCCGCCACCGGGACCACCGCCGACGGCGCCACCGAAGTCGATCGGACCCGACAGGTCGTCACTGCTCGGCGTCGCGCCCTTCATGTCGGTGTCGACCTTGTCAGACGCCCGCGTGTGCTTCGACAGCGAGATCGGCGTGCCGGAGAACGTGAACGTCGCCTCCTTGCCTTCGCCCTCGACGTCGACGAGCACGAGGTCGCCCTTCGAGATCTCGCCGAAGAGGATCTTCTCGGACAGCTGGTCCTCGATCTCGCGCTGGATCGTGCGACGCAGCGGACGTGCACCGAGAGCCGGGTCGTACCCGCGCTTTGCGAGCAGATCCTTCGCGCCCTGCGTGAGCTCGATCGCCATGTCCTGATCCTTGAGGCGCTCGTCGAGCTTCGCGACCATGAGGTCGACGATCTCGACGATCTCGGCCTGCGACAGCTGCGGGAACACGATCGTGTCGTCGACACGGTTGAGGAACTCGGGACGGAAGTGCTGCTTGAGCTCCTCGCCGACCTTCGCCTTCATCCGGTCGTAGTTGCTGCGCTGGTCGTTGCCCGCGGCGAAGCCGAGGGAGACGCCCTTCGCGATGTCGCGCGTGCCGAGGTTCGTCGTCATGATGATGACGGTGTTCTTGAAGTCGACGACGCGGCCCTGGCTGTCGGTCAGGCGGCCGTCCTCCAGGATCTGCAGCAGCGAGTTGAAGATGTCGGCGTGAGCCTTCTCCACCTCGTCGAACAGCACGACCGAGAACGGCTTGCGACGCACCTTCTCCGTCAGCTGGCCACCCTCTTCGTAGCCGACGTAGCCGGGGGGCGAACCGAACAGACGCGAGACGGTGTGCTTCTCCGCGTACTCGGACATGTCGAGCGTGATGAGCGCGTCCTCGTCACCGAAGAGGAACTCGGCGAGCGACTTGGCGAGCTCCGTCTTGCCGACACCCGTCGGGCCGGCGAAGATGAACGAACCACCGGGACGGCGCGGGTCCTTGAGGCCCGCACGCGTGCGTCGGATGGCCTGCGACAGCGCCTTGATGGCGTCGTCGTTGCCGATGACGCGCTTGTGCAGCTCGTCCTCCATGCGCAGCAGACGCGAGGACTCCTCCTCCGTCAGCTTGAACACGGGGATACCGGTCGACGCGGCGAGAACCTCTGCGACGAGCTCCTCGTCGAGGACGGCGGCGAGGTCGACGTCGCCGGCCTTCCACTCCTTCTCCTTGGCCTCCTTCTCCTCGACGAGCTTGCGCTCGTCGTCACGCAGGGCAGCGGCCTTCTCGAAGTCCTGGCTGTCGATGGCCGATTCCTTCTCACGACGCACGTGAACGATCTTCTCGTCGAACTCGCGCAGCTCCGGCGGAGCCGTCATGCGACGGATGCGCAGACGCGCGCCCGCCTCATCGATGAGGTCGATCGCCTTGTCCGGCAGGAAGCGATCGGTGATGTACCGGTCGGCCATGTTGACGGCCCCGACGAGCGCGGCGTCCGTGATCGTGACGCGGTGGTGCGCCTCGTAGCGGTCGCGCAGGCCCTTGAGGATCTCGATGGCCTGCGGGATCGTCGGCTCGTTGACCTGGATCGGCTGGAACCGGCGCTCGAGCGCCGCGTCCTTCTCGATGTGCTTGCGGTACTCATCGAGCGTCGTCGCACCGATCGTCTGCAGCTCGCCACGAGCCAACATCGGCTTCAGGATCGAGGCAGCGTCGATGGCACCCTCGGCCGCACCGGCACCGACGAGGCTGTGGATCTCGTCGATGAACAGGATGATGTCGCCACGCGTGCGGATCTCCTTGAGCACCTTCTTGAGGCGCTCCTCGAAGTCACCGCGGTAGCGCGAACCGGCGACGAGCGAGCCCAGGTCGAGGGTGTAGAGGTGCTTGTCCTTGAGCGTCTCGGGCACGTCACCCGCGACGATGTCAGCGGCAAGACCCTCGACGACGGCCGTCTTGCCGACGCCGGGCTCACCGATGAGCACCGGGTTGTTCTTGGTACGGCGCGACAGCACCTGCATGACGCGCTCGATCTCCTTCTCACGCCCGATGACCGGGTCGAGCTTGCCCTCACGGGCAGCCTGCGTGAGGTTGCGACCGAACTGGTCGAGCACCGTCGAACCGGCCGGGGTGCCCTCGGCGGGGCCACCCGACGACGACGCGCCGACGCCCGCGGCCTGCGGCTCGCCCTTGCCCTGGTATCCGGACAGGAGCTGGATGACGGTGGTGCGCACCGTCGACAGGTCTGCGCCGAGCTTGACGAGCACCTGCGCGGCGACGCCCTCACCCTCGCGGATCAGGCCGAGCAGGATGTGCTCGGTGCCGATGTAGCTGTGACCGAGCTGCAGCCCCTCGCGCAGGGACAGCTCGAGAACCTTCTTCGCGCGCGGCGTGAAGGGAATGTGGCCGGACTGCGTCTGCTGCCCCTGGCCGATGATCTCCTGAACCTGCTCGCGGACGGCGTCCAGCGAGATACCCAGGGATTCGAGCGCCTTCGCGGCGACGCCCTCCCCTTCGTGGATGAGGCCCAGGAGGATGTGCTCCGTGCCGATGTAGTTGTGGTTGAGCATGCGCGCTTCTTCTTGCGCGAGCACCACGACCCGACGGGCGCGGTCGGTGAACCGTTCGAACATGTCATCTCCTCGATGCCGAGATCTCACACGATGCTAGCCGGGGCGGGTGACGACGTCAGCGTGACGCCGCATCCACCACCGGTCTTCGAAGGTGCCAACGCCGCGTGTGCCCGCCGTGTTCCGCTCCGGGCGCGTTTGGCTGCTGCGTTCGCCCAGGGCGGAACCTCGCGCCCCGATCCCGGTCGGCAGGGGCGCATGCCCTCGTGGGTCTGCCCCACCCATGACGGTCGTCACGGATAGGCTGGACACATGACTGACGGCCCCCTCGAGCTTCGCGTCTTCGGCCTCGACTTCGCGGTGAACGTGCAGCCCGAGCGTCGTGACGCCGTCGCGCGTCAGTGGCACTGGTGCCGCCCGGACGCGCCGTCACAGCGCACGATCGCGCCCTTGCCGAGCGCGCCACATCGGGTGGGTCGGGGTGGCAGTTCGGTCGGCAGCGAGAGCGCTGCAGGCTTGCGAGCAGCCGGGACGGCTGAGGTCGAGCCGGTCGACATCGCAAAGACGATCACCGTCGATCGAATCGATGACGCCCCCGGCAGCGGCTCCGACACCGGCGACTACACGTTGACGACGACGCTCACCGGCCGCGCCATCTCGGCGCGTGCGGGCGAGTTTGTCATGCTCCACGCCGGTGGAGTCTGCGACCCCGACACGGGCGTCGTTGCCGGTCTGTTCGCAGCGTCGGGCACCGGCAAGACGACGGCGACGCAGCACTACTGCACGCACGGCTACGGCTACGTCACCGACGAGACGCTCATCTTCAACGACCGCCGCGACGTCATGCCCTACCCCAAGCCGCTGTCGGTGCTCGTCAACCCGGGTGTCTCCGGCGTCAAGACGCAGCACTGCCCCGACGACCTCGACATGGCGCCGCCTCGTGACGGCGCGTTGCGGCTCGGGCCGCTCGTCCTGCTCGACCGCATTCGTGACGACGCCCGCCCTGACGAGAGCGTCAACGGCGGCGATGCGGAAGCTGACGCCACGCGCGCCGCGCCCGACCGTATCGATGCCGAGGACGACAACAGCGCCAGCACTCACGAGCCCGGCGAGGCCGAGCTGAGCGAGATGCCGCTGTTCGAGGCGTTGACGCTCATCCTGCCGCAGTCGTCGGCGATGCCGCAGATCGACGGTTGCCTCGACCTGCTCGCCCGGATAGCCTTCGCCGGCGGCGGCGTCCAACGTCTGCGTTATCGCGAGATCGCCGACACGCTCCCCCTCTTGCGCGACGTGTTCACGCTGGCGCCGCAGGAGCCGTTCTGGCGTCACGTGCCCGGCACGTGGTGGACGCAGCAGCCCGACGTCGACCCCTACCTGCCGCTCGCGTCGGCGACGCTGGATGCCGACGTCACGGCCGGCGATGGCGACGATGATCGCGCCTTCGCCACGCGCGAGGATCCCGTCGCGAGCCCTGCGGACAGCGCCGAGGCCCTGACCAACGACACCGTTCTGACGCTCGCACCCTTCGTCGACGCCCTCGTCGACGAGGACGCGCTCGAGGTGCTGACGCTCATCGGCTCGACGCCCGCGCACCTGCACGGTCTCGGCGCCGTCATCCACCTGACGCTGCTCGACGGCCCCCGCTCGCTGGCTGACCTCGTCGACGTCTGCACCGCCACCCTCGGCGAGCACCCGGATGCCAACGCGCTCGTCAGACGTGCGGCCCACGACCTGCTGACGAACCGCGTCGTCCGCGTCATCCGCTGACACCTGCCCCGCTGGGGCGTTCCGCGCCGATCGACATGGCCGGCGCCGCCAACAGCCGGGGCGCCGAGGCGATCACCTCGAGCGGCTACGTTCCATGAGGACCTGTTCGCGCAGGATGTCGGCGTGCCCGCAGTGCTGGGCATGCTCGCGAAGCACGTGGAGCAGGATCCAGCGAACGCTCAACGGGCCGCGCCGGTTTCCTGACCAGATGGTGTCTCCGCCCACCCCGTCCACGGCGCGTCGCGATCGTTCGCAGGCGCGAGCGAAAACGTCGAGCACAGACGCCGACGTGTCGGCGTCCGTCAGGTCGAACGACTCGTCGGGCCCGGGCTGCAGGCCGAGTTCTGCACGGCTGCGCCCTGTACGGGCCTCCTCGAACCAGACCCGTTCGACGAACGTCGCGTGCTTCACCAGGCCGAGCAGCGTCGTCGTCGACGGGACGAGCCGACGTCGGGCCTCGGCCTCGCTCAACCCGTCGAGGGACGTAGCGATCATGGCACGGTGCTGGTCGATGAACACCCCGATCTGCTGCTCGAACGAAGCGTCGTAGACGTCGGGCGCGTCGGGGTTCGCCATCATCGTCCGAGTATCACACGGCGCCCAGCGCGGCTGAGCGCGTCAGCTCGCTGCTTCGCCGCGTGCTTTCTTGGCCCGGTCGACGCTGGCCTGCAGGGCGGCGAGCAGGTCGACGACCTCGGCGCTCTCCTCCGGCTTGTCTTCGGGTTCCTTGACCTCGCCGCCCGCGAGCTTGGCCTCGACGACCTCGCGCACGGCCTGCTCGTAGGTGTCCTCGTACGCCTCGGGGTCGAAGTCACCCGACAACGACTCGACGAGCATCGCCGCCATCGCCTGCTCCGAATCCGTCACCTCCGCCTTCGCCTCGAGGACGGCGAAGTCGGGCTCGCGCACCTCGTCGGGCCACAGCAACGTCTGCAGGACGATGGCCTTGCCCTCGACGCGCAGGACGGCCACCGTCACGCGCGTGCGCAACGACACCGTGACGACGGCGACGCGCCCGCTCTCCTCGAGCGCGCTACGCAGCAGGGCGTACGGCTTGAGTGCCGCCTTGTCGGGCTCGAGGTAGTAGACCTTGTCGAGCACGAGCGGGCTGATCTGCTCGGCCGGCACGAACCGGTCGACGGCGATCTCCTTGCTCGTGACGAGCGGCAGGTCGGCAAGGTCTGCGTCCGTCAGCACGACCATCTGCCCCTCGGGCGTCTCGTACCCCTTCGCGATGTCGCTGTAGGCGACCTGCTCGCCGTCGATCGAGCAGACACGCTGGTACTTGATGCGTCCGCCGTCCTTCTCGTGCACCTGACGGAACTGCACGTCGTGATTCTCCGTCGCCGAGTACACGCGTACCGGCACGTTGACGAGGCCGAAACTGACGGCACCCTTCCAGATCGCTCGCATGCCCTTCGCGCCCTTCTCGCTCGTGCGGTGTCACATCTAGGGTGAGCCTATGCGCCCGATGCTCGCGACACCGACACCTCACGTGCCGTGCGGGCCCGCGTGGCGCCACGAGGTGAAGTGGGACGGCATCCGCGCCATCGTCACCGTCCGCGGCGGTGAGGTGACGATCGCGACGCGCTCCGGCGCCGACTGCTCCGCGCGCTTCCCCGAGATCACCGGTTCACGCCTGCGCGACTTCGACGACCTCGTCCTCGACGGCGAGCTCGTCGCCCTGACGAACGGGCGGCCCGACTTCCGCGCCGTCATGCACCGACTCGCCCCCGGCGGCGGACGCTCACGCATGCGCGCCGCCAGCCCCGACGAAGCCGCGGCCCTCGCACGAACTCCTGTGCAGCTCATGACGTTCGACGTGCTGCGCGCCGCCGGGCACGACGTCATCACCCTGCCGTGGAGCGCGCGTCGTGAACTGCTCGACGGCGCCGGAATCGGTGGCTCGGGCGACGACGGATCGAGCGCCACGGCCTCCGCGATCCAGGTGTCGCCCGCGCATGACGACGGCGACGCGCTGCTCGCCGCGACCCGTGACGCGGGCCTCGAGGGCGTCGTCAGCAAGCGCGTCGATTCACCGTATCGCCCGGGCGTGCGCAGCGAGGACTGGCTCAAGAGCGTCCACCGCACCCGCGAGACGTTCGTCGTCCTCGGTTGGCGACCGGTCGACGGCACCGTCGGCGCGCTGGGCGCGATCCTCGTCGGCGAATGGGCCGACGGCGAGCTCGTCTATCGCGGACGCGTCGGCACCGGATTCTCGGCCGCGGCCGGGCGCGCGCTGCTCGAGTGGCTGACGCCGGCGCCCGAGCCGGCCGTGCCGCGCGATGCTCTCGCCGCGGAGGACGCCGTCGGCACCCACTGGGTGCGCCCCGAGATCCTCGTCGACGTCACCCACCTGGGGCGCAGCTCCGGCGGGCGGCTGCGTCAGCCCGCATACACCGGGCTGCGCCTCGACATCGCCGCACGTGAGGACGACGCATGAGCCCCGAGGTGAGCCCCACCGTCGTCGAGGTCGACGGGCGGACGCTGCGCCTGACGAATCTCGACAAGATCCTGTACCCCGCGACGGAGACGACGAAGGGTGAGGTACTGCACTATTACGCGAGCGTGGCACCGCGAATTCTCGCGCAGACGAAAGACCGGCCAGTCACCCGGCTGCGTTTTCCGCATGGTGTCGGAAAACTCGAGTTCTTCGAGAAGAACACCCCATCGGGCGCACCGCACTGGATCGAACGCGAAGAGATCGACAAGGTCACCTACCCGTTCGTCGATTCCGTCGCCGCTCTCAGCTATTTCGCGAACCTCGCCTCCCTCGAATTCCACACTCCCCAGTGGCGCTGGCGGGATGGCGAACGCGAAAATCCTGACCGCATCGTTCTCGACCTCGACCCGGGCGCTCCCGCGGGGCTCGACGAATGCGCCGCGGTCGCCGTCATGCTGCGCGAACTGCTCGGTTCTCTGGGCTGGCCCAGCGTTCCTGTCACCTCGGGCAGCAAAGGAATGCAGATCTACGCACGCCTCGACGGCACCCATTCGAGTGACGACATTCGCGAGTTCGCCCGCACCCTCGCGGAGAAGCTCACCGAGATGCGCCCCGAACTCATCACCGCGAAGATGACGAAATCACTACGCCCCGGCAAGGTGTTCATCGACTGGTCGCAGAACGTCGCGGCCAAGACGACCATCACCCCATGGTCGCTGCGTGGCCGCAACCGGCCGTTCGTCGCCACGCCGCGAACGTGGGACGAGATCGAGACGGCCCGCACCAAGCCCGGCTCCCTGCGGCAGCTCGACCTCCACGACGTGCTCGACGAACGACTCGACCGGCCCGACCCGATGGACGCCCTGCTCCGCTGAACGAATCAAACAACGAGACAAGAGCACGCAAGCGCGTCGAGCCGACACGACAGAAGGGCCCTGCACTTTCCACACGGAAAGCACATGGCCTCTCTGGAAGTTCTTCGCGCCGTGGCGAACGTCAGTTCTTCGTGGCGGCGTCGTAGGCCTTCATGAGGTCGGCCGAGACGCGGCCTCGGTCACTGACCGTCCAGCCGTTCGCGCGGCCCCAGTCACGAATGGCATTGAGGTCGGAACGACCACCGCCGCGCGTGGAGGACGCCTTCGACTGCTGCTTACGACCGCCGACCCGACGAGCGTGACCGACCCAGGTGGCGAGAGAATCACGCAGCTTGGCGGCGTTCTCGTCGGACAGGTCGATCTCGTAGTTCACACCGTCGAGGGCGAACTGGATGGTCTCGCTCGCGTCCGAGCCGTCGATGTCGTCTTCCAGCGTGACATGGATGCGCTGAGCCATGATCGGCTCCTTTCGAAGTGCGAATGATTCTGCCTCGCGGGGGCGAGGCGACGAACCCGACATTACCGTCCGATAAGCGAAAGAGCGAAACCCGGCAACCGATTTCGCTCTTTCCCCGAGTATTTTTTCAGACGCAATTCACGCGACTGGAATGGGGGCGATCATTCCGGGGGCGTCGTCGCGCGAGAACTCATCGTTCCGGGTGCAGCCTTCGGCAGGTGCGCATTCTGCAGACGCGCCTCCTCCTCGCCGGGCGCGACGGCACCCTTCGTCAGGTCGTGTTCGCGCTCCCATTGCGCCTGCGCGACGCGTTCACGCCGGTCGCCCTCCATGATGTGACGCAGGATGAGGTAGAACAGGCCGAGAATTCCGATCGACGGAATGAGCGTCTCGATGGCCGGCCACAGGCTGTCCACGGGCTCCACTTCCTTTCACGTGCAGCCGCGTCGCCGGGCCGCTCCAGGTGTTCAGTCTACGAGGCCGCGGTTCAGGCCTCGCGACCGCCGACGACGAGGGGGACGTTGTCGATCAACCGGGTCGTACCGACCTTGGCCGCGACGGCGAGCAGCGCCTCCCCGCGGAAGTACTCGGGCACCTGCTCCAACGTGACCGGGTCGACGAGCACGAGGTAGTCGACGAGGGCCAGCGGTTCGCGCACGAGGACGTCCCGCGCAGCGCGCCGTACAGCGGCAGGGCCGGAGTTACGAGCGGCCTCACCGGCCTGGAGGGCCTTCGACAGGCACAGCGCGACCTCACGGTCGGCGTCGCTCAGATAGGCGTTGCGGCTGCTGAGGGCGAGCCCGTCGGACTCGCGGACGGTCGGTACGCCGACGATCTCGACGGACATGTCGAGGTCACGCACCATGCGCTTGATGAGCAGCAACTGCTGCGCGTCCTTCTGGCCGTAGTAGGCGCGCGTCGGGTGCACGATGTTGAGCAGCTTGTTGACGACCGTCAGCATCCCGTCGAAGTGGCCGGGGCGCGACGCACCTTCGAGGACGCCGCCCAGCGGGCCCGCCGAGACGCGCACGCCCGGCTCACCGTCGGGGTAGACGACGTCAGGGCTCGGAGCAAACACGAGGTTGGCGCCCTCGCGCTCGCAGATCTCCAGGTCGCGCTGCAGCGTGCGGGGGTAGCGCGACAGGTCCTCCCCCGCCGCGAACTGCAGCGGGTTGAGGAAGATCGTGACGACGACGGCGTCGTTCTCCTCGCGCGCGCGACGGATCAGCGTCGCATGCCCCTCGTGCAGGGCCCCCATCGTCATGACGACGCCGACGCTGCCGCCGAGGCGGCCGCGGGCGTCGGCGAACTCGGTGCGGGCGTGGGTGACGACAGGTGCGGTCATGCGTGGCTCCCGGTGGCGTGGTCAGGGACGGGGCTCGAACCTGACGGGGTGGGTGTCGGAGATTGTGGAGGAACGATCGGAGCGGACGGATCAGGGCGTCGGGGGCTCGGGGCCCACCCCGCCCTGGTCTGGTGGCCCGCCGCGCCCCTCGAGCGCGGTGAGGACGGCGTCGATCTGCATCGGGGTGAGAGCGCCGCGCGCCGAGCTGCGTTGCGCGGTCGCGAGCGCGAGCGCGCGGTAGGTCGGGGGAATGTCGAGTGCCACACCAGTGTGGGCGAGCGCCTCGAGCATGTCGAGGTGACGCGTCAACGTGCCCGCGTCGCCGCGCGCGACGGGGCCCGTCAGCGCCTTGTCGCCGCGTTCGAGGGCGTTGTCGAGCGCGGCCTCGAGCAGCGGACGCAGCAGGCGGCCCGGGTCGTCGACGTCGATGCGGCGCAGCAGCTCGCCGGCCTGCGCGACGAGGGTGACGAGGTGGTTCGAGCCGTGCGCGAGCGCCGCGTGGTACTGCGTGCGATCGGCCTCGTCGACGGTGAACGGCTCGCCGCCCATGTCGAGCACGAGCGCGTCGGCGACCATGCGGTGGTCGGGCATCGCCGTGACGGCGAACGGGCAGCCGGCGAGGCGCGTCAGGTCGACCGCGGTGCCGCTGAACGTCATCGCCGGGTGGATCGCGAGCGGCACCCCGCCGGCCTCGACGACGGGCGCGAGCACGCCGATGCCCTGCGCGCCGCTCGTGTGGACGACGATGCGTGGGCCGAGTGTGCCGGGGAAGTCGAGGCCGTGGACCAGAGCGGCGAGTTCGTCGTCGGGCACGGTGAGCAGGACGAGATCGGCGGCCGCTGCGACGCCGGCCGGCTGCTGGACGGGGACTCCGGGCAGCAGCGCCTCAGCCCTCTCGCGGCTCGCCTCGGACACACCGCTGACGGCGACGACGTCATGCCCCGCCTTGCGCAACGCCGCCCCCAGCACCGCACCGACTCGCCCCGCACCGATGACGCCGACGCGCAGGCTCGGCGCACCCGGGAGCGGGGTCGGCTGCTCGAAAGTCACCCGCCCAACGCTACTCCCGTCCGCGAGGTCCTCGAATCACTGCGGGGCCGTGTGCTCGGTGAGGGATGCGCGTTGGTCACTCGACGGGGGCGCCCGGCGCTCGATGCGTGCGTTTCGGGCCGCTCGACGGGACGCGGCGTCGCACGTCGGGCCGTCAGTGCGGGCGACTCGTTTCGATGCGCTGCCGGCGCTCAGGCGCGGGGCAGTCGCTCGATCAGATGCGTCAGCTCACGTCGCGAACAAACGCGGACGATCGGCAGCTGAGGTCGTCGAGCTGCGACGTCGCCGATGAGCCCCCGGTAGCGCGCGTGGCCCTGCCACGACCAGCGCACGATGTGCTCGGGGTCGGTGAAGAAGGTGCGCAGAGGGCCTTCGGTGTTCCCGTTCCACAGTTCTTGGCGAAACAGACGTCGCCGCAGCGTCCGGCTGACGACCTGCCGCGTCACGGTGCCGCGCGGCAGATCGAGCCAGATGAGCAGTTCGGCGCGCTCGGCGAGCAGGCCACGCACCTCGCTGTATTGCCACTCGGTGACCCACGCCTCGGTCGCGACGAACCGCGCGACGTCGTCATGAAACTGCGGGCGCGGTTGCCACCCGGGGCCGTGGAACAGCGCGTCTATCTCATGATGCGGCACCCCGATCCGATCGCTGACGAGCGCACACGCCGTCGTCTTGCCGCTGCCCGACGGCCCCGCGATGATGACGCGTCGCGCCGGCGGCAGGTCGGCGTCGAGCGAGAGGAAGGGCATGGCCCCATTCTGCCGCTGTCATGGTCGGCACATGGGCGGTCGACGCGTGGGCGCGACGTAGAGTCGCGACGTGACGCAGCAGTTCGAGAACTCCGACATGCCGGTGAGCCACGCGGTGCCGTGGCGCGACGCCTGGCAGGCCGCGCTCTACGGCCGTGACGGTTTCTATCGACGTGACGAGGGCCCCGGGGGCCATTTTGCGACGAGCGCGCAGGGCATTCCCGGCGTCGATGAGGTGCTCGCGCAGGCGATCGTCGCCATGGCCGAACGCATCGACGCGGACGTTGTCGTCGACTTCGCCTGCGGCCGTGGCGAACTGCTGGCCACCATCAGCCGGTTCGTCGATGACGTCGACCTCGTGGGCGTTGACGTCGTCGAGCGTCCGCCCGAACTCAGCAGCCGCATCGCCTGGGTGCGTTCTGCGGGAGGGGCGTCGATTCCGTCGCTCGACGTCATCGCAGGTCGTCGGGCGTTCGTCGTCGCGCACGAGTGGCTCGACGTCGTGCCGTGCGACATCGCGGAGGCTGACGACGACGGTGTCCTGCGCGAGGTACTCGTCACGCTCGACGGGGACGAGACGCTAGGTGCCCCACTCCCTCCCGACGCCGCCCGGTGGGCCGCCCGTCATGCCCCAACGGCGATGCCTGTCCACGTCGGCGATCTTCGTCCACATTCGTCGGCGGCCCAGCCCACGATCGATGCCCCCGACGATCCGCCGCCCCACCCCGTGCTTGACGACGCCCTACCTCCGGCCGATGGCCGCGATAACGCCAGCCGTCGCGAACCCGGCGAGCGCGTCGAGATCGGCATGACGCGTGATGCGGCCTGGACGGCGCTCGTCGCGGAGGTGACGCGTCATGCCGCGGCTGGCAGCGTCGTGGTCGGAATCGACTACGCGTCCACGAGCGGTACGCGGCCGCCGTTCGGCACCCTCACCGGCTTCCGTGACGGCAGCGAGTGCGCGCCCGTTCCCGACGGTTCGTGCGACGTGACGGCGCACGTCGCGCTCGATTCCCTCGATGTCGACGACGTGCGCACCCAGCGCGACGTACTGCTCGAACTGTTCGGCGAGCTGGCCCTGGAACCCGTTCCGCTCGCCCTCGCCTCGAGCGACCCACCCGTCTACCTCGCTCGCCTCGCGGCCCGCTCGGCGCTCGCGACGGCCACGCATCCGGGTGGCCTCGGAGCCTTCGCGTGGTTCACGCGCACGATCGGCTGACGCGGCCGCCGCCACCCTCGACCACCCGCAAACGCCCGTCGTGCCGGGTTGTCGCCCCCGCCTGGCACGATCAGCCTCGAGACGCGCCACCTGGCCGCGTCCGGCGAGGGGGAGTCGAACGGCCCACAGCAGCAACGCTTCCGGCGGCGCGAGTCGCGCGACCGAGGCACCCGGCGGGAAAAGTCGAGGCCCGGCCGCGAGCGAACAGGACGCGTCCAGCACCCAGGAGGCGACGTACGAGGATCGCGGCGACGCCGGGTACAAGCAGTCCCTCGGCCACCTGCAGATCCAGATGATCGCCGTCGGCGGCGCCATCGGGGTCGGGCTGTTCCTCGGCTACCGGCGCGCGGTCGCGCGCGGCGACGCTCACGTCGTCGACTTCCGCCTGCCCGGCGCGCCCGTCACGACGTGGATCTGCATCGTCTCCCTCGTCGCCGTCGCGCTCTACGTCATGCTCGACTTCAGTTCGGCGAATTGGTACTACAACCTCGTCGCGGGCGTGCTCATGCTCGTCGGCACGAACGTCGGCTACGAAATCTCGCGACAGCGCCTCGCGCGCAACGGGCTGCCCGACCTCGGCTAAGGTGCTGACGACTGACGCGGCATCGACAGGGCCGAACGGAGCCGAGCGTCAGGACACCGATTCGGCCGCCTTGCGCGCGCGATAGGCGGCGACGTTGGCGCGGTTTCCGCACCCGCGATCGCAGTAGCGGCGGGAGCGGTTCTTCGACAGGTCGACGAGCACTCCCCCGCAGTCACCGGCGCACATCTTGAGGCGGTCGAGTTCGTCGGCGCGGATGACGTCGACGAACGCCATGACGGCGTCGACCGCCATGCGGCTCGCCAGTGGCGCGTCGGACGGCGTCGCGTGCAGGTGGTAATCCCACTCGTCGTGACGCACGAGTTGCGGCAGCGCACGGTACTGCAGCATCACCTCGTTGACGAACGCGACGAGTTCGTCGCGCGACAGTGACCACGCCTCGAGGAATCGGGGGCGCAGGGCGCGCACCTCGTCGAGTTCGGCGTGCGTGCGCTCGTGCGTGCCGGTGTACCCCCAGGACTCGACGAAGGCGTCGAGGTCGGCGATCTCGGTGAGGGTGTCGTCGGGCGTGGCGGTGTTGACGAGCGCGGCGACGGACAGCAGACCGTCCTCCGTGTCATGACCAAAGGGCATTTTGACTCCTGACCTCTTCCAGGTCTAACGTAACCGGTGTTCCTGGTTTTTACCACTTACGCGAGAGTTGGAGGTGTTCCCCCATGGCTCCCAGCCAGATCGCACACGACATCGAGCCCATCCCCGTCGCCACCCGCAGGCGCGCGGGCCGATCCGGCGCGATGTCCCACACGAGCATGGGCCTCATCATCGCCATTGTCTCGTGTGCGGCGTTCGGCACGTCCGGTTCGTTCGCGAAGGCACTGCTCGGCTCCGGGTGGACGCCCGTCACGGCCGTCGCGGCCCGCATCAGCATCGCAGCGCTCGCGCTCGCCATCCCGACGGCGATGGCGCTGAGTGGGCGCTGGCACGTGCTGCGCGACAACATCAAGCCGATCGTGCTCTACGGCATCTTCGGCGTCGCCGGCTGCCAGCTGTTCTACTTCAACGCCGTCACGCACGTCAGCGTCGGTGTCGCACTGCTCATCGAGTACCTCGCGCCGATGCTGCTCGTCGGCTGGGCGTGGGCGCGCTACGGCCGCACGCCGCGGCGCTTGACGATCGCCGGGACGGCTGCGGCCATCGTCGGGCTGCTGTTCGTGCTCGACGTGTTCAACGGTTTCAGCGTCGACCCCATCGGCATCGCGTGGGCGCTGGGCGCCGCGCTGTGCCTGACGGTGTACTTCGTCATCGCGGGCGACGAGGAGTCGGAGCTGCCCCCGATCGCACTCGCCGGTGGCGGCATGAGCGTCGGCGCCGTCATCCTGCTCGCGATGTGCGCACTCGGCGTGCAGCCGGTCTCGGTGAGCACCGCCGACGTCACGTTCGCCGGTTCGCAGATGCCGTTCTGGGTGCCGGTGCTCGGCCTCGCGCTCATCGCTGCGGCCCTCGCCTACGCGACGGGCATCTACGCCGCCCGCGCACTCGGCACGACGGTCGCGTCGTTCATCTCGCTGCTCGAGGTGCTGTTCGCCGTCGCCTTCGCGTGGATGTTCGTCGGCGAGGCCCCGACGCTCGTCCAGGTCGTCGGCGGCGCGTTCATCGTCGGCGGTGTCGTGCTCGTGCGTCTCGACGAGTCGCGTCACGCGGAGAGCTTCGGCCCCGTCGTCGCGGCCGAGCACGACGCCGAGATCGAACGCTGGCTCGACGACGTCCGCCCCACGCGCGACGAAGAGTGCGTCACGCGCTGAGCCGCTGAGGGCCTATGGCCGCACGACGCTGTCGCCTCGGCCCCTCGGCCCGGAATCGACACGAGGTGCGCAACCCACCGGGGTTGCGCACCTCGGAGCCGAAACGCCGCCATGCGCGATTACAGCCCTGAAGGACCGCGCTGAGAGCCGAAAGCCCGCATGGTGGAGTTTCAGCCCCCACCCGACGTTCGCGCACCGCACTGGGCGCACGCGCCCGAGGCTCCCCACCACGCCGATATACCGACGCGCCGCGCACGGCCCCGCCATGATGGCCCCGGCGCTACTCGCGACGTCAGTCCTCAGCCGCAACTCGGCCACCACGGCCACCACGGCCCCCAGGTCACCTCGCCACGTCGTCGTCTGCCACGTCGTCACGCCTCGCCGCCCACGTGCCCCACTCCATCAGGGCGCGGCGCCGCGGCGGGCGTCGTCGCGTTTGGCAAACTGGGGGCATGTCGTCTCCTGCGTCGTCCCCGCGTGAACTCACCGTCGGCATGGGCGCGGGTGGGCTCGCGACGTCGGACATGGTGCTCAACATCGGCCCGCAGCATCCGGCGACACATGGCGTGCTGCGCCTACGCATCACGCTCGACGGTGAGCGCATCACGAAGTGCGAGCCGATCGTCGGGTACATGCACCGCGGCGCGGAGAAGTTGTTCGAGGTGCGCGACTACCGTCAGATCCTCGTGCTCGCGAACCGTCACGACTGGCTGTCGGCGTTCAGCAGTGAGATCGGCGTGGCCCTCGCCGTCGAGAAGATGCTGGGCATGGAGGTGCCTGAGCGCGCGACGTGGACGCGGACGCTGCTCTCCGAATTGAATCGCGTGCTCAATCACCTCATGTTCCTCGGTTCGTATCCACTCGAATTGGGCGCCATCACGCCGATGTTCTACGTGTTCCGTGAGCGCGAAGAGCTGCAGGGCGTCATGGAGGAAATCGCGGGCGGCCGCCTGCATTACATGTTCAACCGCGTCGGCGGCCTGCGCGACGACATTCCGGCCGGGTGGCTCGATCGCGCCGCGGCGGCCGTTTCTCTCGTGCGTTCACGCATGCCGGAGATCGAGAGCTTCATCGTCGGTAATCCGATCTTGAATGCGCGGACGAAGGGCGTTGGCGTCGTTTCTCGCGAGATGGTCGAGCAGTACGGCATCACCGGGCCGATCGCGCGCGCGTCGGGCGTCGACGTCGACCTGCGCCGCGACGACCCATATCTCGCCTACGGAGAGCTGTTCGCTCCGGGCGGGCCGGGGCGCGTCATCACGCGCTCCCAGGGTGATTCGCTGGCTCGTCTCGAGGTGTTGCTCGATCAGACGCATGTGTCGCTCGATCTCGCGGACGCCTGCATCGAAGTGCTGCGGAGCTTGCCGCCGGGGCCGGTGAACGTGAAGTTGCCGAAGGTGCTGAAGGTGCCTGAGGGCGATGGGTATGTGGCGACGGAGAATCCGCTCGGTTTCAACGGGTATTACATCGTGTCGCGCGGTGAGAAGACGCCGTGGCGGTTGAAGTTGCGTTCGGCGTCGTTCAACAACATGGCGTGCCTCGGCGAGGTGATGAGGGGGCAACTCTTGGCCGACATGGTGGCGATCTTGGGGTCGATGTTCTTTGTGGTCGGGGATATAGACAAATGAGTCCCGCCGAGCGGAGCTGAGGCCGACGTCGGAGCTTGCGGAGCATGCCGGCCTTGGCGCAGCGAGGTGGGTCTCATTTATCAATCAGATATCGACAAGTAGATGCAGCCCTTGCGCACGGTACGGGCCCGGCCTGAGCGCCAGGCAGCGACACCGCCCCATCGTTCGTCCGAGCCACGCCGGATCGCGCGGCCCTCTTCTCGCGCACCGAGAAAACCTACGCTTCCGTAGGTGAACCGCCGCAAAAGCGATGTGTGTCACGTCACACGGGGTTACGCTCAGGTAGGGCCTGCGCCCGTCGACCCCCTGTTTCGACCCTCAGGAGTTGTTTTCCATGAGCAAGCACTCAGTTCGCCCCGCCTCTCGCACCCGCCGCGGTCTTGCATCGATTGGCGCCCTCAGCCTCGTCGGCGGCGCCTCCCTCATCGGTGTCGCAGCCATGGCGCCGAGCGCCAGCGCGGCCACGGAACTCGTCTACACGTGCAACACGGCCGTCGGCGACAAGGACGTCACCGTCGCCATCGACACCAACGCTCCGACGAGCGGCACCGTCGGTTCGCCCATCACCGTCTCGAAGGTCACGGGCCAGATCACGCTGCCGGGCGACCTCGGCAACGCGATGGCCGGTTTCCTCGGCTGGAACTACGTCAGCGGGTCGACGCCCAACACGGTGACGATCGCGGGCCCCGACGGCACGACCACGCAGGACGTGCAGCTGACGACCGCGAAGACGCACATCTTCAACAACGGCTGGGTCAACGACGGCACCTACGGCGGTTTCGGGCCCGACGGCCACCTCGTGCTGCCCCTGGCAGGCTCGCCCGACACAACGATGACGCCGAAGAACGCCGGTACGTACACGATCTCGGCGCCTGACACGTTCATGTCCACGTTCACGGGCACCAAGGCGGACGGAACAACTGCGTCCCTCGACAGCGCCTGCACCTACAAGAGCGGCACGAAGGTCGTCGACTCCATCACGGTGACGGCTTCGGCCCCTTCGACCTCGACCACGCCGACGAGCCCGACCACGGAGCCCACCAGCCCGACGACGTCGCCCACCACGTCGACGGAACCCACGAGCCCCACGACGTCGCCCACCACGTCGACGGAACCCACGAGCCCCACGACGTCGCCCACCACGTCGACGGAACCCACGAGCCCGACGACGAGCACGTCGCCGACGACGTCGACCTCGCCCACCACGTCGACGAGTCCCACGACGAGCGCGAGCACCAGCCCGACGGCGCCGTCCACGAGCACGGCCAGCTCCACGGCGATGCCGTCGCCGTCGCACACGACGGGCGGCGGTGAGGGCCCGAAGGTCGACACCGACTACGTCGGCCACGACTCGATGAACCTCGCCGGCATCGGCCTCGCTGCGGCGGGTGTCGTCGCCATCGGCGGCGCGGCGTTCGCCGGACGTCGAGAGAACTGACGTCGGCCGGCGGGCCTCAGCACCCGCGCCCCGCATGACGATGAGGCCCGTTCACCACGAACGGGCCCCATCGGCATGCGGCCGGCTGTGAAGCGGCCGCGAACTCTTGACCACCTGCGCGGTTCACGGTCGACGCGTGCAGCCGTCCACCGATCCACCCTGCAAGGAAGCGGGCTTGCGCGTCAGCGTTCGTCGTCGGGAATCGTGCACCAACGCTGCACGACGAACCCCAGCACGCTGAGCACGACGGAGCTGACGACAAGCACCCCGAGCAGCAGCACGGCCGAACGGACCGAGGGCACGCTGAGGCGCGCGAGCTGGGTGACGGCCTGCCCCGCATACCATCCGGCGAGGATGCCGCCACCGATGGCGGCCGTCTGCGAGAGCACGACGATACGTCGGGCCGTGTCGGGCGCCACCGTCTCGCGCCCCTGGACGACGGCTGCGGCGGCCGCGCGGATCTCGCTCTCGTCGGACCCGGCGCGGCGCGCGGCGTCCGCTTCCTTCTTCGCCTTCGTGCGGGCGCGCACCTCGTCGCGGATGCGCCATCCGCCTGCGACGAGCAGCCCGCACGCCGCGAGGACGACGAGCACCTCCCACCACGAGTGCTGCGGCACGGCGCGCCCACTGTTGCGCATCAGCTGCAGGAGGCCGCCGCTGATGAGCGCGACGAGCAGCCCCGCGACGACGGCGGTGACCGGTCGGACGGGCTTCATGTCAGGCCTTCCTCGAGGTCGATGTGGTCGTCGTCGTCCCACGACGGGCCGCGGCGCACCCCGGACGCATCGACGCGCTGCACGGCGTCGAGCAGCGGCAGGACGCCGTCAGGGGTGCGCACCGCCATCCACGGCGCCGCCTGGGCCCACGGGACGAGCACGAACGCGCGCTCATGAGCCCGCGGGTGCGGCAGGGCGAGGGGCGACCATGACGCGTCCGCCGCGCCGGCCTGCACCCCGTCGCGCTCGTCGGCGAGCACGATCTCGTCCTCGCGACCGGCCTCGCCGAGCGTCACGACGTCGAGGTCGAGGGTGCGCGCGCCCCAGCGCTCACCGCGGACGCGGCCGTGATCGGCTTCGATGCGATGCAGCTCGCGGATGAGATGCCCCGGCGCGAGGCGGGTGACGCCGACCACGACGGCGTTGAGGTAGTCGGGCTGCGCGACGCCCCCGACGGGGTCGGTCTCGACGAGGGGCGACACCTGGGTCACCTCGAACCCCTCGAGCGCCCGCAGCGAGTCGAGCGCCGCGCGCAACGTCGCGACCCGCCGTCCGAGGTTCGTGCCCATCGCGATGACGACGCGGCGGCGCTGCTCGCGGCGAACGCTCACCGACGGGCCTGCCAACACCCCGGTCGACGGAGTGAACGCGACACCTGCGGGAGCGTGCGGCTTGTGGACGGTGACGTCGACCGCCTCGACGATCTCCCACGCGAGGCAAGCGTCGGCGACGCGCTCGGCGAGCGTCTCGATGAGATCGACCGGCTCGCCGGAGCACACCTCGACGGCGCGCGCGGCGACGTCGGCGTACGACAGCGACGCCTCGAGATCGTCGCTGCGGCCCGCGGGGCCCAGGTCGGCCTCGAGGCTGATGTCGAGCACGAACGGCTGGGGGATGCGCTTCTCGAAGTCGAGCACGCCATGGCACGCCGTCACGGCGAGGCCGGTGAGGGTGATTCGGTCACTCATCGGGGCATACCTCCGCTCACTCGCTCCCCGGACGACCGAGGCGCCACGGCCCTGCGCGCCGTGGCGACGACGTCGAGCGCTGCGAGCGTCGACGGGACGTCATGCACGCGCACCCCCCATGCGTCGTGCTGTGCGGCGAGGACGCTGGTCGCCGCCGTCGCGGCGTCGCGCGCGGCGGGCGGGACGGACGCGCCGTCCGCGATGAGCTGCGGCGTCCGCCCTGCGACGCCGAGAAAACTCTTGCGCGACGTGCCCCACAGCACCGGCAGCCCGTCGACGTCGAACTCGCCCATGCGCGCGAGCAGTTCCCAGTTCTGCTCGGCCGTCTTCGCGAACCCGAAGCCGGGGTCGACGACGAGCCTGCCGTCGCGGACGCCGGCCTCCCGCAGCGCGGCCACGGACTCGGCCAGCTCGCGACACACATCCGTGACGATGTCGTCGTACGCGGTGTGCTGCTGCATGTCGACGGAGTGCCCGCGCCAGTGCATCGCGACGAACGTCGCGTCACTCGCGGAGGCGACGTCGCGCATCGCTGGGTCGGCGAGCGCGCCGCTGACGTCGTTGATGATGTCCGCTCCGGCAGCGACGGCGGCCTCGGCGACACTCGCGCGCATCGTGTCGACACTCACGCGCGCACCCGCGGCGGCCAGTTCACGCACGACGGGGATGACGCGTCGGGCCTCCTCGTCAGCGCTGGGACGCTGGGCTCCCGGACGGGTCGACTCGCCGCCGACGTCGAGGATGTCGGCGCCCTGCGCCACCAGCTGCAGGCCGTGCTCGACCGCGGCGGCCGCGTCGAACCAGCGTCCGCCGTCGCTGAACGAGTCGGGCGTGACGTTGACGACTGCCATGACGAGCGGACGCCGCACCGGTCCATCCGCACGCGGCGACGAACCGTCGAGCGCATTGCCGTTCGAATCACCTGGAGACGAACGATCCGTGCGCGTCTCACTCATGCGTTCCTCCGACGAGTGCGTCACTTGCCCATGACGAGGCTCATCGCCTCGGCGCGGGTCGCGGGGTTGCGCAGTTGGCCGCGGACGGCCGAGGTGATCGTGCGCGCGCCCGGCTTGCGGATGCCACGCATCGACATGCACAGGTGCTCGGCTTCGATGACGACGATGACGCCCTGCGCGTCGAGGTGTTCGACGAGCGCGTCGGCGATCTGTGTCGTCAGCCGCTCCTGAACCTGCGGGCGCTTCGCGAACACGTCGACGAGCCGCGCGAGCTTGCTCAGCCCCGTCACCCGGCCGGACGTGGACGGGATATACCCGACGTGCGCGACGCCGTGGAACGGCACCAGGTGATGCTCACACGTCGAGTAGACCTCGATGTCGCGCACGAGGATGAGCTCTTCGTGGTCGACGTCGAACGTCTTGACGAGCACGTCCTCGGGGTTCTGTCGCAGGCCCGCGAAGATCTCCGCGTAGGCGCGTGCCACGCGGGCGGGCGTCTCGACGAGCCCCTCGCGGTCGGGGTTCTCCCCGACCGCGAGCAGGATCTCGCGGACGGCCGCTTCGAGGCGCGCAAGGTCGACCTCGGCGCCGACCACGTCGTGCGTCTCAGCCACGGCGCTCAGTCACCCAGGCCAGGCCCGACGTCGCTGGGGCCCTGCAGGCCAGGGCCGGCCGGCGGCTGCGGCGGGTAGAGGCTGATCTCGCCGTCGGGACGCTCGTCGGCGTGCGGGTTCTTGCCGAGGTCGATAGCGCGCTGTTCGGCGGGCGTCATGACCGGGCCGCGCGTGCTGACGTGGCGCTGTTCGCTCGAGAGCCACACCTCACGCACCGGCTCCTTGCGCACGGCGGAGAAGATCTCAGCCAGGCGCGGCGCGTCGAGGGTCTCCTTCTCGAGCAGTTCGAGCACGAGGGCGTCGAGGATGTCGCGGTTGTTGTTGAGCGCGCGCCAGGCCTCGTCGTGTGCGCCCTCGATGAGCTTGCGGACCTCGACGTCGACCATCGCGGCGACCTGCTCGGAGTACTCGCGGTTGTTGCCGCCCATGTCGCGGCCGAGGAAGACCTCGCCGCCGGAGTTGCCGAGGTGCACGGCGCCGACGTTCTCGCTCATGCCGAACTGCGTCACCATCTTGCGGGCGATGTCGGTGGCCTTCTCGATGTCGTTGCTCGCACCGGTGCTCGGGTCGTGGAACACCATCTCTTCGGCGACACGGCCGCCGAGGGCGTACGCGAGCTGGTCGAGCAGTTCGTTGCGCGTCGTCGAGTACTTGTCGTCGGTCGGCAGCACCATCGTGTAGCCCAGCGCGCGCCCGCGCGGCAGGATCGTGATCTTGCTGACCGGGTCGGTGTTGTTCATCGCGGCGGCGACGAGGGCGTGGCCACCCTCGTGGTACGCGGTGACCTTGCGCTCCTTCGCGCTCATCGGGCGCGACTTCTTCTGCGGGCCGGCCATGACGCGGTCGATCGCCTCGTCGAGGGCCTCGTTCGTGATGATCGTGCCGTTGGTGCGCGCGGTGAGCAGCGCAGCCTCGTTGAGCACGTTCTCGAGCTCGGCGCCGGAGAAGCCCGGTGTGCGGCGCGCGACCGACATGAGGTCGACGTCCTTCGCCATCGGCTTGCCCTGGGCGTGCACCTGCAGGATGTGGTGGCGGCCGCCCATGTCGGGCGCCTCCACCGCGATCTGACGGTCGAAACGGCCGGGACGCAGCAGTGCCGGATCGAGGATGTCGGGGCGGTTGGTCGCCGCGATCAGGATGACGCGCGTGCGGTCGTCGAAGCCGTCCATCTCGACGAGGAGCTGGTTGAGCGTCTGCTCACGCTCGTCGTGGCCTCCGCCCAGGCCGGCGCCGCGGTGGCGGCCGACGGCGTCGATCTCGTCGACGAAGATGATGGCGGGGCTGTTCTCCTTGGCCTGCGCGAACAGGTCACGCACACGGCTCGCACCAACACCGACGAACATCTCGACGAAGTCAGAACCTGAGATCGTGTAGAACGGCACGTTCGCCTCGCCGGCGACGGCGCGTGCGAGCAGCGTCTTGCCCGTGCCGGGCGGGCCGTACAGCAGCACGCCCTTGGGGATCTTGGCGCCGATCTTCTCGTACTTCTCGGGGTCGGCGAGGAAGTCCTTGATCTCCTTGAGTTCCTCGACTGCCTCGTCGGCGCCCGCGACGTCGCTGAACTTCGTCGTCGGCATGTCCTTGCTGTGCAGCTTCGCCTTCGACTTGCCGAACTGCATGACCTTCGAACCGCCGCCCTGGGCCTGGCTCATGAGGAACCAGAACAGACCGACGAGCAGCAGGATCGGCAGGATGTTCATCAGTAGGGTGACGAAGATGCCCTGACGCTGCGGGTCGTCCGTGTATCCCTTCGGGGGCGTGTGCGCGCTCAGGGAGTCGACGACCTGCTTGCCGCGCGCGTCGACGTAGTCGGCCTCGACGCGCTTGACGTCCTTGAGCTTGCCGATGTCCTGCTTGTCCTTCAGCGTCAGACTGACGCTGTCGGGCGTGACCTTCGCACTCTCGACCTTTTCGGCGTTGATGAGGGAAATGGCCTGCGAGGTGTCGATGCGCGAATACCCGCCGATGTTGCTGAACATGTAGAACAGCAGAGCCACGGCGAGCGCGAGGACCACGTACAGGCCCGGCGTGCGCATGATTTTCTTAGCGTTCATCTGTTTGCGGGGCGAGCCCCGACCCTCTCATCGAAGAAGTGCCAGTCAACAAACCGCCAACGCGCGGCGCGGCGGCGATGTTCCCGCTCCCTGCGCGCGACGACAGCAGATGCGTCTCGATAGGACAGTGTGACCCACTGAACGCGCCGCTGCGCCGCGGGTTCGCGCACAGCGCAACCGTGCGTCGTCCGGCGCGGCCGGTGGCGACGCCGGCGTCAGCGCCGCGAGGACGCTCGATCAGGAGTACACGTGCGGCGCGAGCGTGCCGATGTCGCGCAGGTTGCGGAACTTCTCGTCGAAGTCGAGCCCGTAGCCGACGACGAAGGAGTTGGGGATGTCGAATCCGACGTACTTGCAGTCGATCTCGACCTTCGCAGCCTCCGGCTTGCGCAGCAGCGTGCAGATCTCGACCGACGCGGGGTTGCGCGACTCGAGGTTGCTGCGGATCCAGCTCAGCGTCAGGCCGGAGTCGATGATGTCCTCGACGATGAGGACGTGGCGGCCGGAGATGTCGGCGTCGAGATCCTTGAGGATGCGCACGACGCCGGAGCTCTTCGTCCCCGAGCCGTAGGAACTGACGGCCATCCAGTCCATCGGCACCGAGCCCGGCAGCGCTCGCATGAGGTCGGCCATGACGAGGATTGCGCCCTTGAGCACGCCGACGAGCAGCACGTCCTTGCCCTCGTAGTCACGCCAGATCTGCGCAGCGAGCTCTTCGAGCTTCGCGTGAATCTGTGCCTCGGTGAACAACACGTTCTCGAGGTCGTTTCCCATCTGGGAAGAGTCCATCACCGGCTCCTCGTCGTCTCTGCCGGTCTTGCCGGCGCTCGCCACCGCGCGTGCTCGCGGGCGGCCGTCCACGTCATTCTCCCTTGCGGCGTGGGCTGATGGTCATCTCGCCCCCGACGCGTCGAACCTCAACGCTACCCGGGACGTCGATCGGCCCCTGCCCCGACCAGGCGACGAGCAGCCGTTCGACGTCGAACAGGTGCCCGCTCGACAGTTCGGCGTCGCGGGCGCCGTGCAGGACGAGGAGGCGGCGCAGCGCGCGGATGCGCAGCGCCGGGTCGAGCCCGGCCAGCGCCTCGACACTCCACGTCGCGGGCCAGGCTCGGGCGTCGTCGGTGCCCGCGGAGCGTGCGAGCGCCTCGTCGGCGAGGCGGTCGAGCAGGTCGGCGTCGCGGCCGGCGGCCGCTGCCGTGCGGAACAGGCTGCGGCGCAGTGTCGGTGCCGCGAGTTCACGTTCGAGTGCCGCGAGGGTGTGGCGCGCGCGCACCCGGCTGAAGGCCGGGTCGTCGTTGTGCGGGTCGTGCCATGGTTCGAGGCCGAGCGCTTCGCAGGCGAGCTCGGTGTCGACGCGCCGCACCGGCCCACCTGGCACGATCTCGGGGCCGAGCAGGAACGGTCGCAGCAGGCGCGCACGGTCGGCGCGCATGCCGGCGAGCGCTCGGGTGCCGCTGCCGCGCATGAGGCCGAGCAGCACCTGTTCGGCCTGGTCGTCGGCCGTGTGCGCGAGTACGGCGCGCGCCGCGCCCACTGCGTCCGCGACGTCGAACAGCGCTCGACGACGGGCCGCGCGGGCCGCCGCTTCGAGCCCTTCCGGCGCGTCCGCGTCGACGATGACGGCGACGGTGCGCACGTCGTCGTCCGCGAAGCCGAGCTGGTCGACGCAGGCGCGGCGCGCGCGTTCGGCGACGTCCGCCGAGCCCGCTTGCAGCCCGTGGTCGACGATGACGACGTCGACCGCGACGCCCTGCTTCGGCGCCTCGAACGCGAGGGCCGCGGCGAGCGCCATGGAGTCGGCTCCCCCGCTGACGCCGGCGACGACGCGCCGCTCACCCGCGGCATCACTCGAGAACGTGCGCTGCAGCGCGGTGCGGACGGCGAGGCGCGTCAGAGCGACGCTGGGGTGCGGGCCACTCATCGGAACAGCGACCCGTGGATGCGTTCGACCCACAGCTGAGGGCGCTGGATCTCGGCGGGCGTCGGCAGGTTCTCGGGGGCGGCCCAGACGGCGTTGAAACCGTCGATTCCCACCTTTTCCTGCACGCCGCGCACGAACGCTGCGCCGTCACGGTACTGGCGCATCTTGGCCTCGAGGCCCATGAGGCGTCGCAGCAGCTTGTCGATGTTGCCGAGACCGGCGCGGCGGTCGCCGAAGCGGGCGCGGATCGTCTCGACGCTCGGCACGATCTGCGGGCCTACGTCGTCCATGACGACGTCGGCGTGGCCTTCGAGCAGGGACATGACGGCGGCGAGATCGGCCATGCGCGTGCGTTGTTCGGGGGTGGCGAAGATGTCGCTCAGCCCCATCGAGCCCTCCTTGAACGCCTCGGGCACACGTTTGGCGATCTCGCCGACGCGTGTCGCCATCTCCTCGGGCGTCGGCGCCATGTCGACCAGCAGGTCTCGGGCGGCGCAGACGACGTGCTCGCGTAGCCAGGGCACGGCGGTGAACTGCACGCGGTGCGCTTCTTCGTGCAGGCACACCCAGAGGCGGAAGTCGTGCGGGTCGACGTCGAGTTCGCGTTCGACCTGGACGATGTTGGGCGCCACGAGCAGGAGCGACGGCGTGCCGCCGGGTGCGATGTCGTACTGACCGAGCACCTTGCCCGACATGAACGCCATGAGCCCGCCGACCTCTCCCCCGCTCACCTTGGCGGTGATGGCGCGCGCGACCGGCCCGGCGGCGCGTTTGGCGGTGATCTTGTCGACGACGGGCGCGATCATCCCGTCGAGGGAGGCGATGTTGACGTCGACCCACGCGCTGCGGTCGACGACGCGCACCGCGCCGATGTCGTCGGGCGTGACGAGCTGCGCCGTCTGCGCGACTGGATCGTGGGCGCGGCAGGCGGCGTCACGCAGTTCGGCGACGGCGTCGCTCGCCTCGGCAGCACTGAGGCGCGGGCCGCCACGATGCAGTTTCTTGCCCGTCGTCGCGGCGAAACGCCAGTCGATGTAGCTCGGTTCACCCATGCTGCTCACGCTACCGCGCAGCGCCGACAGCCCCTTGACGGTCGCGAATCGCCCGGCGTCGAGTCCGAGAGCCCACGACGGGGCGGCACGCTCAGACCTCCGTCGTCTTGACGGGGCGGGCGCCGAGTTCGGCGTCGAGACGGAACAGGCCGGGACCGTCGCTGTCGGTGAACTTCAGACGCCCGACGATCTGCGAGACGGTGGCTTCTTCCTCGATCTGCTCGGACAGGAACCAGCTGAGCAGCGGACGGGAGTCGAGGTCGCCGATGTGAGCCCGCCACCCTCGACCGACTCCATCGCGTGATGCCCCAGCACGGTTCGCGCACCGAGGTCAGTCGACGGGCCAGCGGTAGGGCATGAGATCCCGTGGAGAGGCGACGTCCGTCGCAGTCACGAGCACCTCTGCGTCGAGGTTGTTCGGTGAGAGCTGTTGCACCGTGGCAGCAAGAACAGCGGCCAACGGCGAGCACGATGCCCGCCGAAGTCACTGTGAGCGTCAGGGTCGTCGCCTATGAGGCGAAGCACTGCTGCGCGGCATGGCGACCGATGCCGAGGGCGGTGCCGATGATGGCCGAGGTGACCGGAGAGGTGCTCATGGTGGCGCTGGCGCCATCTCGTTCGGGCGACCCGTCGAGGTGCCGCCCCATCGGGTGCTACGTCGCCTCGTCAGCGTTGGCCGCGACCTACCGGAAGGACCGTCATGACGTCTGAACCCATGAGCGCGCAGCAGAAATACGACTTCTATGCCGACGCAGCCAACCAGCAGCCCCAAGGCACGCCTCGTCGGCGGAAGGAACGGCTGAGCACACCCGTTCCGGTCCGCTTCCCGCCCGAGCTGCTCGAAGAGGTCAAGAGCGCCGCTCGAGCTGACGATCGGTCGGTCTCGGCTTGGATCCGCCGGGCCGTCGAGCACGAACTGCGCCGAAGCGCCTGAGCGGTGCGTCCGTTCTGGCAGCCTGAATCCACGGTCAACATGAGCGGCGACGCGACGGCCGGCGATTCGACAACGCATGCTGCCGAGCGTCAACACATGCTGAGTTCAGGGCAGCTTCGTCAGCTCGGCGACGAGGTGATCAACGGCTGTCTTGGCGCCGATGGCGCCGTCGGAGAACGTGCCGTTCGTCGTCACGGCGAACACGAGCGGGTGGCCGTTCTTCGTCGTTGCCAGGCCCGCGAGGGATGACGCGTCAGGCAACGACCCGGTCTTCGCCCGCACGAGACCGGCGCCGTCCTGCGACTCGGCGCGCATGTATCGATCGTGCAGGGTGCCGTTCCACGCCGAGACCGGCAACCGTTCGATGACGCGCGCATACGTCGCATCCTTGCCCGTCGATGCGCGCGTCAGCACGTCGCCGAGCACCCGCACCGGCAGCGTCGTGCCCGACGACAAACCGCTCGTGTCGACGAGCTTGACGCCGCTGACGTCGACGCCCTCACGCTTGAGCACCGACGTCACCCACGTGCCCGCCGCGGCCGAATCGCCGTGCACGCCGTCGAGCGCCGCAGCCTGACGGGCGAGGGACTCAACCATCGAGTTGTCCGAATCCTGCAAGGCGAGCCCGAGCAGGTCGAGCACCGGCGCCGACGTCACCGACCCGAGCTGCTGCCCCGCCACCGGCGTCGTCACGTTCTTGCCGTACGTCGCCGTGATACCGCGCTTGCCGAGTTCCTTGACGAATGCCTGCGCGGCGTCCTTCGTCGGGTCGGCGACGGCCGGGGTGCGGTTGTCGGCGCGCTCGGAGGCGAGCGCCAACGTCGTGATGCGCGCCGTGAAACCGTAGTCGAACAGCGCGTCCTCCCACCCCTTCGCCTTGTTCGGCCCGGGCGCGTACGAGGTGTTCGTGTCGACGGTGACCTTCGTGATGCCCTGCTTCTTGAGCGCCGCCGCGCTCTGCGCCGCGAGGTCGCCGAGGCCGGCGCGACCGGCGACCTTCGTCGCATCGCCCGCCCCCTCGGCGAGGGTCATGTCACCGCCGGCGACGAGCTCGACGGTGCTGCCCTCGAGCGTCGCCCGCGTCGTCAGTCCCTTGTCGAGGTCGAGTTCGCTATGGGCGATCGCGAACGCACTCGCGAGCTTCGTCACCGACGCCGGCGTCGTCGCCTTGCTCGAATCGTGTTCGTAGAGAACGGTTCCCGTCGACGCATCGCGTACCGTCACCGCCGTCGGCGAACCGAACCACGGGTTCTTGAGCGACGCCTCGACCGACTTCTTCACCTCGTTCGCGCTCGGCGCGGCCCCGACGCTCGCCGACGGCAACGGCGCCGACGCGGCCTTCTGCAACGGCTCATACGTCTTGCCCTCGACCGTCACGGCCTTGGGAGTGTTCGTCGGCGCGAGCGTCAGGACGCCCGGCACCACGTCGTAGGCATCGAGGGCGCCGTACCCCGCGAGCGCCGCCACGAGCGCACCGCTGAGGGCCCACGTCGGCTTCTTCATCGGGGCACCACCTTCATCGCGTCCTGCTGCCGCGCCATCGCACGTCGATGACGAGTTTTTCATCCGCGCCCCGGTACGGAACACTAAGGAACGACCATTACACCAGCTATCCGGAGGGCACGAACCATGGAGTTCGACGTCACCATCGAGATCCCGCGCGGCACACGCAACAAGTACGAGGTCGACCACGAGACGGGCCGCATCCGCCTCGACCGCATCCTGTTCACCGCGATGCACTACCCGGCCGACTACGGCTACATCGAGGACACCCTCGGTGAGGACGGCGACCCGCTGGATGCGCTGCTGCTCATCGACGAGCCGACGTTCCCCGGCTGCGTCGTGCGCGCCCGCGCCATCGGTGTCTTCCGCATGGTCGACGAGGCCGGCGGCGACGACAAGATCCTGTGCATCCCCGCCGGCGACCCGCGTCAGGATCACGTGACGGACATCAAGGACGTCTCCGACTTCACGCTCAAGGAGATGTCGCACTTCTTCGAGACGTACAAGGCGCTCGAGCCGGGCAAGTCCGTCGAAGAGGGCTCGCACTGGGTCGACGCCGCGGCCGCGCAGAAGACCGTCGAGGAAGCGCTCGAGCGCGCCAAGGCCGAGGGCATGACGACGGCGCGCTGGGCGATGCCGGGCCACGACGCCCACGAGACCGAGCGCTCCATCGACAAGGCACCCGGCGACTCCCAGGCCGAGAAGCCGACGAAGTGACCCACCCCTGAGCGTCACGCTCAGCGACGCCGCAGCCCCCGTCCGAGTTCGGACGGGGGCTGCGGCGCGTTCTGGCTGTTGGGTGGGGTTGACGATGCGAGATGAGATCCGACGTGGTTTCGGCAGCGTCAACCAACCTGCGCGAATGTGGACGTAGATCGCCGATGTGGACGTAGATGGCGAAGGTGGACGCCGTTCGCCGATGTGGACATGAATCGCAGGGGCACAGGCGGGTCTGCGCGACCTGCGGAGGCACGAGAGTGCTGCATCACCGGAACGCCTTCAATCGCTGCTGCGGCGGTCAATACCCCGTCTACTGTTGGCACATGAACCAGGGGACGAGGAACCACGGCATGCGGAAGGCCGCGACAGTGTTCGCGGTGGCCATGACGTTGAGCGCGGCGGCATGCTCATCGAACGACGACGGATCGAAGAGCGGCGGGTCGTCAGGCGCCGGGTCGTCAGGCGCGTCAGGGTCCAGCGGTTCTCAGGACGCCTCGGGCGCGTCGTCGGCGCAACCCGGCTCGTCGAGCGCGCCGGGTCTCGCGGCCGGCAAGAGCATCGACATCGGTGGTTCGGGCGACATCCTCGTCCACGTGCCCGTGCGCGACGACGCCGCGCACAATGCGGCGGCGAGGGGCGCGAAGGGCTACGACTTCGACCCGATGTTCGCCAACGTCACCAAGCCGATCAGCGCGCTCGATCTCGCGATCTGCCACATGGAGACGCCGCTGTCGACGACGAACACGAACCTTTCCATCCCCGCGACGCTCAGCTTCAACGTCCCGCACGAGGTCGCCGGATCGTTGAAGCGTGCCGGGTTCGACGGCTGCGACCGCGTCGGCAACCACGTCATCGACCGCGGCATCCAGGGCGTCGGCGAGACGAAGAAATCGCTCGACGACGCGGGCCTGAAGAACCAGGGGCCGACGTCGACGCCGAGCACCGGCCAGAGCGCCGTGATGTACGACGTCAAGGGCGTCAAGGTCGCGCAGCTCGCGTACTCGTACACGACCGGCAACGAGGCCGCATCGAACACGCACGTGCCGGCGCAGTGGCCGTGGCTCAAGTACTGGCAGTTCCCCGTCGTCACCGCCGAGGGCATCCTGGCCGACGCGAAGAAGGCGAAGGCTGCGGGCGCGGACGTCGTCGTCCTCAGCATGCACTGGGGCAAGGAGTACAGCATCCCGGCCTCCACCGAGCAACGCGAACTCGCAGCGAAACTGCTCGCGAGCGACGACGTCGACACGATCCTCGGCACGCATGTCCACGTGCCGCAGTCGTGCGAGAAGATCAACGGCAAGTACGTCGTCTACGGCATGGGCAACTTCCTGAGCAACCAGGGTCCGAGCGTCAATTCGAGCCTCAAACCGTCGACGCAGGACGGCATGATCGTCGACGTGAAGCTGACGAAGGGTGACGACGGCAAGGTGACGCAGCAGCTCACCTACCAGCCGACGCACGTCAACCTCGCCGGGCACGTCATCGAACTCGCGACGCCGACGAAGAACGCCGACGCCTACGGCCGTGTCAAGGCTGCGATGACGCAGCTTGGCAGCAAGTGCGACGCCACCCCCGCGAGCTGACTCGACGTGTCGCCCAGCTGAGCGAGCGCTCCACTCTCACTTGTAGAGGTTGAGCCCCCCGGCGTCCATGTGCACGGTGAGGTGGTCGTCGAGGACGGGGCGCAGTTCCGAGGTCGGCGCGGAGTACAACTCGAGCGAGTCGACGATCACCCCGTCGGGGCTGTTGACGACGATCCCCGGAACGCAGGTGTAGATGTTGTCGTGATCGCTCGCGTTGCTCGCGTCGATGCGGACACTCGTGCCGGCGCCGTTGTCGATCGACATGGACACCTGGTAGCGGCGAAACGACCCCGTGCCGTTCGATTGCGCCGAGTACACGACGGGCAGCACCGCCACGACCTTCGGGTTGAGACGGATCTCGATCGTCTCACTCGTCATCGGCGCAGGCGGGCTCTGCTTCTTGCGGCCGAACAGTCCCCCACCGGTGCGTGCCGTCCGTGCTCGTCCGACGTCGCCGAGATGCGTGACGGCGCCGTCCGAGGAGCGCTGCGTGGCATGGGGCTGCTCCTTGGTCCCGAACGTCGCGACCGTCTCGTCGTGGCCGTCGGCGTAGCGCACGAGAGCGAAGACGTCGTAGTCGGTGGCGGCCGGCCACTCGATGCGAGCCGTGATGACGGGCGACTTCTCGATCGAGACACGCTGCCCCTTCGTCAGGCTGATCGCCCCCGTGCGCTTGCCGAGATCGACCGGGCCGCTCGACGGCGGCGTCGGCGCAGCAACAGGAGGCGCAGCAACAGGAGGCGTGGCGGGGAGCGGTCCAGCTGTCGAGGCGGCCGCGAGGGGCGTCTGAGGCGTGTCGTTCTCGACGCTCACGCCGTGCTCGCGCAGGAGCGCGGGCAGCCCGCCGTCCCATCCTGCGGAGACGTTGCGCACCTTCCAGGCGCCGCCTCGCAGGTAGATCTCGACGAGCACCGCCGCGCGCTCGCTCGTGAATCCGGTTGCGGTGACGGCGTATCGCTCACCGTGCGTGTCGATCGTGACGGCGAGCTGCGGGGACGAGGCGAGCGAGCCCGGCGCCGCGTCGTCCATCGCGACGGCGACCGCGAGACGTTCGGTCTGCGGCGGGAGTGCGGACAGGTCGACGGTGATGTCACCACCATCGAGACGCACCGCGCCCTCGGGTGAGCGGGGCTGGTTGTAGAAGACGAAGTCGTCGTCGGTGCGCACGACCCCGTCTGCGGTCAGTTGCAGCACCATGAGGTCGACCGTGCCCGGCTGGGTGCCGACGACCGTGATGGCGAGGCCGGTGCCGCCGAGGGGCGCGTTGGCTCCCTTGCTCAACTCGTTCATTCCGCCACCCTGGCACAGGCTCGCGACGGCGGAGGGGCTTACGCGCGGGTAGCACCTCGGTGTTCGGCCGCCCCGGCGCGCTCGGTGCGGCGGCGGGAGACGCCCGCGCGCAGGTGCGCGTAGTCGTCGTCGGCGAGGACGACGTCGTGGGTGCGGCGGCGGTAGTGCCACATCATCGCCAGGCCCAGTGCCCACACGAGGTACTGCACACTCATCGCCTTGCGGAACGCCTCGACGTCGTACGTCGCCGGGCCGCCGGGGGCGACGTGGTCGAGCACGAGGCCGATGAGGACGATGCACGTCACGGACGCGACGTAGCCGCCGACGTTGACGATGCCGTTGGCGCTGCCGATGCGTGCGGCGGGGTTGAACGAGCGGGCGACGTCGAAGCCGACCATCGAGCCTGGTCCGCCGAACGCCATTGCGATGCACAGGAGCACGAGCAACCACAGCGGTGCACGGCCGGGCCACAGCAGCACGATCGTCCACAGCGTGATGACGGTGAGAACGACGGCGAACACGGCGACGGAGCGTCGGTGCGGGAAGCGGGCGGTGAACGTGCCCATGAGTGGGCTCGTGACGATGATCGTCACGACCATGATGCTGAGCAGCGTGCTGGCGGCGCCCTCGGACAGGCCCTGCCCCTTCGTCAGGAACGGGAAACCCCACAGCAGCATGAACACGTTCATCGAGAACTGCGCGGTGAAGTGCGCCCACAGGCCGAGCTTCGTGCCGGGCTCGCGCCACACCTGCGCGAGTTTCTGCCCGACGGCGCGCAGGCGGATCGAGTCGCGGCGCTCGTCGTGCGTCGGCGAGTCGATGACGACGAACCACATGACGACGCCGAGGACGACGCCGAACGCCGCCGCGCCGAGGTACGTCGTGCGCCACCCGAGGCTGTGCAGGCTGACGGCGAGTGGCCCTGCCGCGAGGAGCGAGCCGAGCTGGCCGGCGAACCCGGTGATCTGCGTGACCATCGGCGCGCGTCGCACCGGAAACCACAACGCCGCGATGCGCAGGACGCACACGAAGATCATCGCGTCGCCCATGCCGACGAGGACGCGCGCGCCGATGCCCTGCGCGAACGTCGACGCGAACGCGAACCACGCCTGCCCGAGCGTCATCGTCAGCGTGCCGGCGGCCAGCAGCTTCTTCGAACCGAACTGGTCGAGCATCGCGCCGACGGGCACCTGCATGACGGCGTAGACGAGCAACTGCACCATCGCGAACGTCGCGAGTTGTCCGCTCGAGATCCCGAAGCGCTGCGCCGCGAGGATGCCCGCGACGCCGAGCGACGTGCGGTGGAACACGGCGAGGACGTAGACGCTCACCGCCGCGGTCCAGATCGCCCAGGCGCGTCGCCCACCGAGCGGGGCGACAAGTTTCGAGGTGGGCGTGTCAACGGGCGCGGCGGTGTGGGACGTCATGGTGACGCCAGTTTAGTTCGGTTCTCGATGTTGCTCTCCGACGCTTCTACGCATGCGAGCGACCCCGCCGCAGCCACGACGCTCTGAGCGGGCCCCGACGGCAACGCTTTTCGCGCCCCTCCCACCTCGCATCGTCGGTACGGCTGGACCCGCTGCGTGAACATCGCCAACTGCTGTCGGTGCCCGCCTCTACTCTGACGAATGTGACGAACGAGCAGCACCCCACTCCCGCGACCACCGACTCGGTGACCACGGGCTCAGCGACCACCCACTCGACGAGCGGCGCCGACGCCGTCGAGACGCCCGCGCAGCGTCGCGCCGCCATGATCGCGGTGACGGTGCTGCCGATCGTCGTCGTCATCGCCGGGTTGTGGGGGTACAACAGCCCGTCGACGTTCACGTCACACGCGTCGTGGGTGCCGTACCTGCTCGGCGTCGTCATGTTCACGATGGGGCTGACGCTGACGCCGCGCGATTTCGCCGCCGTCCTGCGCCGCCCGTGGGCCGTGCTCATCGGGCTGGCCGCGCACTACGTCATCATGCCGGGAGCGGGCTGGATCATCGCGCACGCACTCAACCTCTCCCCCGAGCTCGCCGTCGGGCACATCCTCGTCGGCTGCGCGCCGAGCGGGACGGCGTCGAACGTCATGACGTTCCTGTCGAAGGGAGACGTCGCCCTCGGCGTCTCCGTCGCGACGGTCTCGACGCTCGTCGCTCCCGTCGTCACACCCCTGCTGACGGCGTTCCTCGCCGGGTCGTACCTGCACGTCGATGCGGGGTCGATGATGGTCGACATCGTCAAGACGGTGCTCGTGCCGATCGTGCTCGGCGTCGTCGTCAGGCTCATCATCCGTGACAAGGGCGTACGCGCCATCGCGCCCGCGCTGCCGTGGATCAGCGCGTTCGTCATCGCGTGGATCGTCGCGATCGTCGTGGCCGGCAGCGCCGGAAAGCTCGCGAAGGTCGGCGGCATCGTCTTCCTCGCCGTCGTGCTGCACAACGGTTTCGGGCTGCTGCTCGGCTACATCGCGGCCCGGTTCGCCGGGCTCGACGTGAAGGCGCGCCGCGCGCTCGCGTTCGAGGTCGGCATGCAGAACTCCGGCCTCGCCGCGACGCTGGCCAAGGTGCACTTCTCGCCGCTGGCCGCGCTGCCGTCGGCAGTGTTCTCGGTGTGGCACAACGTCTCGGGCGCCATCCTCGCGGCGTGGTTCGCGCGCCAGCCGGTCGGCGAACGCGAGCCGTCACGGGGCTGACACCGTCAGCCCGCGGGCGTGTCGGGCAAGTGCGTCCAACCGTCTCTGTTCGTGCGTGCAAGCGCGCGACCACGGAGTCCGGCCGCCGTCAGGAGTGGTCGTGCCCCAACGTCTTCGCGGCTTTGTCGGCGCGGCTCTTCACGCGGGCGAGCAGCCCGACGACGCCCGCCTCGAGGCAGGCATTGATGAAGACGAGGAACTGGTTGAAGTAGGCGTTGAGCAGATTGACGCCGCCGAGCATGAGCAACAGCGCCGCGATGCCCCAGCGGGCGCCGTCGGCGAGGCTGCTGCTGTCGTCACCGAGTCGTTTCACCGCTCGCCAGGCGAAGAACGCGGCGACGGTGCCGATGAGCGCGGCGACGCTCGCGGCCGTCCACGCGACCTTGCCCGGGTGGTCGCCGAGGAGACTGTTGTGGCCGCTGACGGCGTCCGGGCCGTAGGCCTGCCACAGCGAGTAGACGAACACGCCCGGACCGGCGAAGACACCGACGACAGCGAGCACGCCCAGCGCGAGACGGCTCAGCTTGCGCTGACGGCTCGGCGGCAGCAGCCGCTCCTCGACCGCGTCGAGACGCTCCATCATCCGCCCGACGCGACGCTCGTCATCGGGGACGGCCTGGCTTCGCGCCACGTCGAGAGCCTGCGCCAGCCCCTCGGCGATGGCGCGCTCCTGCCCCGTCGGCTCGTCGCGCCTGACGGCGTCGAGGTGACCCTCGATCGTCTCGACCTGGCTGCGCGTGAGCGGCCCGTCAGCCGCCGGTTTCATGAGTTCGAGCGCGGCGTAGAGGTGATTGCGAGCGTGGGGCGGCCGTTGCGAGCCCACCCGCATCGCGGCCACCCCGAGCGCCGCGAGAATCGCGTAGCACAGGGGCGCGGCGAGAGGGAAGAAGTAGTCGTTGTCCTTCGTGATGAACTTGCCGATCTCGTCGACGAACAACCCGACGCCGATGCCACCCGCGATCGAGGCGAACGCCGTCGCCCACCGATTGGCCAGGGACAGCACAAGCGTCAACGCGATCATGAGCAGCAACCCACCCCACACGGCGTGTGCGATGTGGAAGATCTCGCCGCCGACCTGGGGGTAGCCCGTCGCGAGCAGGTACCCGCGCGTCATGAGGATCGTGATGACGGCGGCGACACTCATCCAGCCGACAGCGGTGCCCGCGCCCGCCTTCGTCACAGGGCTACGCGTCGGTTTCGTCGGCGAACTGGGCATGCCTTCACTCTGTCATGCGTCCTGGCGCGGCGGAGCGTGGCCCCTGAACGGTCAGTACTGACTGTCGATCCCCACCGGAGGGGCGACTCGTGACACTTGTCATGGCGCGGTCGTGACGTCCGCCCGAGGCCCGCTCCGCCCACCGCGACGAGGCTGGAGGCATGAACAACGCAGCCATCACCCTCACCGGCGTGACGAAGACCTTTCCCGGCAAGCACGGGCGCGTCGAGGCCGTCCGTGGGGTCGACCTCGAGATCGCGCCCGGCGAGGTCGTCGCGTTCCTCGGCCCCAACGGTGCGGGCAAGACGACGACGATCGACATGGTCCTCGGCCTGAGCGAACCGACGACGGGCGGCGTCAGCGTCTTCGGCATGACGCCGCACGCGGCCGTCGCGCGTGGCCTCGTCGCCGCCGTCATGCAGACCGGCGGACTGCTCAAGGATCTGACGGTGCGCGAGAGCGTCGAGTACGTCGCCGCCTTGTTCCCCGACGCCCGGCCCGTCGACGACGTCCTCGCCACCGCCGGCATCACCGACCTCGCCGACCGGCGCCTCGGCAAGTGCTCCGGGGGCGAACAGCAGCGCGTGCGGTTCGCGATGGCGCTCGTGCCCGACCCCGCGCTCATCGTGCTCGACGAACCGACGACAGGCATGGACGTCAACGCCCGCCGGGCCTTCTGGGAGGCCATCCATGCCGACGCCGCGCGCGGCCGAACGATCCTGTTCGCCACCCACTACCTCGAGGAGGCCGACGCGTGGGCCGACCGCGTCGTCGTCATGCGGGACGGCGAGATCGTCGCCGACGGCTCGAGCAGCGACATCCGCGCAGCGGGCGGTGGCCGACTCGTGAGCGCGGCCTGGCCCGACGCGGACATCGCCCTCGTCGAGGCGATCGAGGGCGTCTCGGGCGTCGACGTCCACGGCGACCAGATCGTCGTCCACACGAGTGACAGCGACGCCGTCGCACGCGAACTCCTCACGCGCACAACGGCGCACAGCCTCGACATCACCTCGCGCGGCATCGAGGACGCCTTCGTCGAGCTGACCTCGCCGTCCGAAGCGCGCGCCACCGTGTCCCGCTGACGGCCTTTCCCCCTCACCCCTTCGGGTTCTCACCCTCTCTCGCGCTTCCTCACTTCACCTCTCGCTCCCCATCCCGACCACGTCGGCACCCTGTTCTCTGCGTGCAGATGCACCCGGGTGCATTTGCACGCAGAGGACGAGCGCCCCTCTCGAAAGCAGGTCTGCCATGTCCACCACGACGAGCACCTTCACCCCGCGTCTCGACGGCGCGCCCCTCGACCCGTCGGAGCGTCGAGCGCCGCGAGGCAGCGGCCTCAACGCCCGCGTCATGGGCCTGGAGCTGAGGCGGGTGCTGCGCAACAGGCGCAGCTTGATCTTCACGCTCATCTTCCCCATCGCGATGTTCTTCTTCGTCGCGAGTTCGATCTCCGAGGGCGATCAGGTGATCGGCAACGGTGTGGTCGCGAACGTCAACGCTTATCTCATGGTGAACATGGCGCTGTACGGCGCGATCATGGCGGCCACCAGCGCCGGCGCGAGCGTCTCGATCGAGCGCGCGGCGGGGTGGTCCCGGCAGTTGCGCCTGACGCCTCTGCAACCGGTCGCGTACATCGTCATAAAGATGATCGCCGCGATCGTCATGGCGCTCATCGCCGTCAGCGTGACGTTCGCGGCCGGCCTCGGTTCGGGCAAGGCGCACGCCGACGTGCTGTCGTGGCTCGAGGCGGGCGCCGTCATCGTCGCGGGTTCGCTCGTGTTCGCGGCGCTCGGGTTGCTGCTCGGATACCTGCTGCCGAGTGATTCCGTCATGCAGATGCTCGGTGGGCTCATGGCCATCATGTCGATGCTCGGCGGCATCTTCTTCCCGATCAAGGACGGCTCGACGTTCGATCACTTCGCCCAGTTCACGCCGATGTACGGCATCGGCAAGCTCGCCCAGTGGCCGCTGCCGCTCACGACGTCGGGCGGTCACGGCAGCTTCCACCTTCGTGTGGGCGCTCAACCTCGTCGCGTGGGGCCTGCTGTTCATCGGTGGCGCCGCCTGGAGCTTCCGTCGCGACACGGCGCGCGTGTGAGCAACGCGTACCCCGACGCCCGGTGCCGGATCGAGACTCTGCCGGCCAGCACGGCGGCGTGCACGATCCGCCACCAGGCCCGTGCGACCCGGATAGGTTGGGCCACGTGAGCCCGCGACGACCCGCCCTGGCCTGGCCTCGAGAGCAGGCCCGCACCCGCAACGTCGGCGCCCGGCGCGCGCGCACCCGCGGCATGCTCGCCTGGTTCTGGGTCGTGTTCTGGCTGATCTTCCTCGTGCAACCCGTCACGGAGAACATCGCCGACGGCGGCCGCCGCACCGCCGGCGCCCTGCTGCTGCTTGCGGGCGCGGCCGTCTATGTCCCCGTCATCGCGGCGACGATGCGTCGGCTCTGGAGCGGCACCCCGCGCACCCGCTCGACGCAGGCCGTCGTCGCGACGTCGGCGCTCGTCGTCGCCGCCTGCATGCTGAGCGCAGCGCCCCTCATCGGCCAGGACGCCTTCGCACTGTTGCCGTATTCGCTCGTCATCTTCATGCTCGGGATGACGCCGCTGCTCGGCGCGGCGCTCGCGCTCAGCGTCGTCACGGCGACGGCGTCGCTCAGCCACGCGCTCACCGGTTCGTCGCTGCAGCCGGGCCTGCTGTTCGCGGCCGTGGCGTCGGGGCTGGCCTCCGGGCTCGGCGCGTTCTCGGCCGAACGCACACGCGACGCGGAAGCGGCCCGCGAGGATGCAGCGCTGCTGCGCGTGCAGGACGAGCGCAACCGGATGGCGCGCGATCTGCACGACATCCTCGGTCATTCGCTCACCGTCATCACGATGAAGGCGGAGCTCGCGGGCAAGCTCGTCGACGTCGATCCCGAGAAGGCGAAGACGCAGATCGCCGAGCTCGAGCAGCTGGCGCGCGGGGCATTGGCCGACGTGCGCACGACCGTCTCGGGGTATCGCGAGATGTCGCTGTCGGGCGAACTCGCCCGGGCGAGAAGGGCATTCGCCGACGCCAGTATCGCCGTCGACCTGCCCCGCCACGTCGACGACGTCTCCCCCGACCTGCGTGAACTGTTCGCCTGGGCCGTGCGCGAGGCGACGACGAACGTCATCCGCCACGCGGGCGCCTCGCACGTGACGATCGCTCTCTCCCCGACGCGTCTGAGTGTGCGCGACGACGGTCGTGGCGCTGCTGCGAACGCCGGCGACGGTAACGGGCTCACCGGTCTGCGCGAACGCGCCGCGGCCGTCGGTGCCGTCGTCGAGACGCGCAGCGACGACGGGTTCACGCTGGACGTGTTGACGCGTGATGCGCCGGCCTCGGGCACCGACGACGGCGCAGCTGCCGGGCGACGGGGCGTCGAGTGAGGCGCGCCTACGCAGGTGGATTCGCCCTGCGGGGAACGACGACGAAAGGCCGACCATGACGATCCGACTTCTCATCGCCGACGATCAGGCGATGGTGCGTGGCGCGCTCGCGGCACTGCTCGATCTGGAGAGCGACCTCGAGGTCGTCGCCGAGGTCGGGCGGGGTGACGAGGTGCTCGACGCGTGCCGCGAGCACGCGCCGGACGTCGTCCTCATGGACGTCGAGATGCCCGGCATGGACGGCCTCGAGGCGAGCGCCGCGCTGCGTCAGGCGCTGCCCGCGGTGAAGATCCTCATCGTCACGACGTTCGGTCGGCCCGGCTTCCTGCGGCGCGCGATGCAGGCGGGGGTGCAGGGGTTCGTCGTCAAGGACACCCCGGCGACGCAACTCGCCGACGCCGTGCGCCGCGTCCACGCGGGCCTGCGTGTCGTCGACCCGCAGCTCGCCGCCGACAGTCTCGTGTTCGGCGAATCACCGCTGACGGCACGCGAACTCGACGTCCTGCGCGCCGCCGCAGCCGGCGGCACCGTGGCCGACATCGCCCGCGCCGTCTTCCTGTCGGAGGGCACGGTGCGCAACCACCTGTCGTCGGCGATCGGCAAGACGGGCGGACGCACCCGCGCCGACGCCGTCCGCATCGCGCAGGAGAACGGGTGGTTGTGAAAGTGACCCACTTCACACGTACCGCGCAGTAACCCTGGTCGTGTTTGGCAATGTCGTCTCATGACGACCACCGGCTCCGATCCCTCCCCCACCGAGGCCTACCGCGCCGCGCGCGACACACTCCTCGAGCTGCGCGGACGCCATGACGACGCCGTGGCGACGTTCACCTGGCCCGACGTCGGCGAACGGTTCAACTGGGCGATCGACTGGTTTGACGCCGTCGCGCGCGGCAACCACCGCACAGCCATCGTCATCGTCGAGGAGGACAGTTCGTCGCTCGAGGTGACGTACGACGAGATGGCGCGCCGCTCCGACGCCGTCGCCACGTGGCTCGCAGAGCAGGGCGTGAAGCGCGGTGACCCTGTCGTCCTCATGCTCGGCAACCAGATCGAACTGTGGGATCTCATGCTCGCCGTCATGAAGCTCGGCGCGATCATCATGCCGACGACGACGGCCGTCGGGCCCGCCGATCTGCGCGACCGCATCGCGCGCGGCGGGGTGCGGCACGTCGTCGCCAACGCGGGCGACGTCGACAAGTTCTCGGGCGTGCCGGGCGAGTACACGCGGCTCAGCGTCGGCGCGGCGGACGGGTGGTCCGACCTGCACGGGGCGTATCGCCGCGTCGGCGACGTCCCGCCCACCGAGCACCCGGGCACCGCGCCGGGCGATCCGCTGCTGTACTACTTCACCTCCGGCACGACGAGTCGCCCCAAGCTCGTCGAGCACACGCAGGCCTCCTACCCGATCGGTCACCTGTCGACGATGTACTGGCTCGGTCTGCGCCCCGGTGACGTCCACCTCAACATCTCGAGCCCGGGATGGGCGAAGCACGCATGGTCGTGCTTCTTCGCGCCGTGGATCGCCGAGGCGACGATCTTCGTCTACAACTACACGCGCTTCTCCCCCGCCGCCCTGCTGCAGCAACTGCGCGCCCGCGAGGTGACCACGTTCTGTGCGCCGCCGACGGTGTGGCGCATGCTCATCAACGCCGACCTGACCGGTGGGCGCGGCGCGCTGCGCGAACTGATCGGCGCGGGTGAACCGCTCAATCCGGAGGTCATCACGCAGATCGAACGGGCGTGGGGCCTGACGATCCGCGACGGCTACGGTTAGACGGAGATGACGGCCGCCGTCGGCAACACGCCCGGCTCGGCGGTGAAGCCCGGGTCGATGGGACGCCCGCTGCCGGGCGTGCCCGTCGTCATCGTCGACCCGCTGAGCGGCGAACGCCTCGACGGCGCCGGTGAGGGCGAGATCTGCCTCGACCTCGCCGCCCACCCCCTGCCACGCATGTCGGGTTACCTCGGCGACGAGGCCCGCAACACCGACGCGATGGCGGGCGGTTTCTACCACACGGGCGACGTCGCCGCGATCGACGACGAGGGGTACATCAGCTACATCGGGCGCACCGACGACGTGTTCAAGGCGAGCGACTACAAGATCAGCCCGTTCGAGCTGGAGTCGGTGCTCATCGAGCACCCTGCCGTCGCCGAAGCGGCGATCGTGCCCGCCCCCGACGCCGTGCGACTCGCCGCCCCGAAGGCGTATCTCGTTCTCGTCGAAGGCAGTTCTCCGGACGCGGTGACCGCCGAGAGCATCTCCGCCTTCGCCCGCGAGCGCCTCGCGCCGTGGCAGCGCGTGCGCCGACTCGAGTTCGCCGAACTGCCCAAGACGATCTCGGGCAAGATCCGCCGCGTCGAACTCCGCGGTCGTGAGAACGACCTCGCCCGCGACGACGTGCGCCCCGACGGCGAGTTCCGCGACGACGACTTCGAGCACTGACCTGCGACGCCGGCACGGCGCTCGCCGCGGTGCCGGTGCTTGTCGTGGGCGGGCCGTATCGTCGGCCGGGCCCGGGCACGCGAAAGGCCCCCGAATCTTCGAGGGCCTTTCTTCGGAGCCGCTTGTCGGAATCGAACCGACGACCTTCTCATTACGAGTGAGACGCTCTGGCCGACTGAGCTAAAGCGGCAACCGCTGATCGGATATCTCCGGCAGCGAGGCAAAACTTTACACGAGCGGCGCGGGGGGCGCCAATCCCGCCCGCTCGCTGCCCCAGGGGGCACCAACCCCAGCAGCCGCGGCGCCTCCCCATGGTTGGGCGCCTACGGCGGCTCGGTGCGCCCGGCGTAGGACGCGCCGTCAGCCCGATTCAGCAGGTGGTCTTCTTCGCAGGATCGGAGCCGTCGACGAGGTAGTGGTCGACGGCATCGTCGACGCACTGGGAGCCGCGCCCGTAGGCGGTGTGGCCGTCACCGTCGTAGCTGATGAAACGGCTGTTCTGCAGTTCACCGGCGAGGCGTTCGCTCCACTCGTACGGCGTCGCGGGGTCACGGGTCGTGCCGAGGACGACGATCGGCGCCGACCCGGCAGCCTTCACCTCGTGCGGTCTGCCCGTGGTCTTGACCGGCCAGTCGGCGCACACCGCGCCGGCCCACGCCATCTGCCGGCCCCACGTCGGCGCCTTCTTCGAGAACGCCTCCGCGTCCTTCTCGTATTCGGCCACGCCGCCGGTCGGCGCGGGCCGATCCAGGCACGTCACGGCGTTGAGCACCTGCATCAAGTTGCTCTGGTACGTGCCGTCGTCGTTGCGCTCGGCGTAGCTCTTGCCCGCGTTGAGCAGCTGCGTGCCGTCGCCGCCGAGTGCGCTGCGCAGCGCCTGCGTCAGCTCACCCCACTTCGCCTGGTTGTAGAGCGACGCGGCGATTCCGTTGATCGCCCAGCCCTCCGTCAGGGTGCTGAGGCGCTTGTCACCGCTCGCCTTGATGGGTTTGGCGTCGAGGCCGGCGAGCCAGGTCTGCAGCTTCTTCTTCGCGGACGCGGCGTCGGACCCGAGCGGGCACTTGCCGCCCGAGACGCAATCGGCGAGGTAGGCGTCGAGCGCCTTCTCGAAGCCGGTCGCCTGCCCCTCGTTGATCTGCTGCATCGTCAGATCGGGCGGCAGGACGCCGTCGAGCACCATGCGCCCGACGTTCTTCGCGAACAGGTCGGCGTACGTCGCGCCGAGCATCGTGCCGTACGACTTGCCGAGGAAGTTCAACTTCTGCTCGCCGAGAGCCGCACGCAGGACGTCCATGTCCTTCGCGACCTCCTCGGTGCTGACGTGGCCGAGCAGCGGGCCGGCGTTCTTCTTGCACGCGTCGGCGAGCTTCTTGTCGCCGGCCAGCAGCGCGTTCTGCTCGCTCTTGTCGTCGGGTGAGGGGTCGGAACCCATGAACTGATCGAGCGTCGCGTCGTCGACGCACGTGATCGCGGCCGAACGCTGCACACCGCGCGGGTCGAACCCGACAATGTCGTAGCTGTCGCGCACCGACTTGCTGACGATCTGGTCAGCCGCCGCGGCATAGTCGACGCCCGAGCCACCGGGGCCGCCGGGGTTGACGACGAGTGAGCCTTTCTTCGTCCCCGTCGCCTTCATGCGGTTGACGGCGACCTCGATGCTCGGGCCGCTCGGCTTCGCGTAGTCGATGGGCACGCGCAGCTTCGCGCACTCGCCATCGTCGCAGCTCTTCCAGTCGAGCTGCTGCGTGTAGAACGCACTGAGCGGACCGGTCGCGGCCGTTCCCGCGGCCGACGAGGCGGACGCAGCGCCGCCGCCCGATGAGTCCGACGACGCCGACGAGGTGGGAGACGACGTGCTGCACCCACCGACGGCGAGCATCGACGCAGCCGCGAGCGCGGCCACCTGCGTCAGGCGCGAGCGCGCGATGTTCTTCACGGGGCGACTCCTATCCGGCTGCCTCATGAGGGCAGTTCGAGCGAGATGCACATGGCTTCGAGGGCCAGCAGCGGGGGGACGTTGGCGGCGATGCGCTCACGCGCGGTGCTGATGGCGTCGAGCGCGAGCAGCAGCCCTTCGGGGGTGAACGCGCGCGCGAGCCGGCCGACGTCGTCGACGATGTCGGCGTTCACGAGCGGCACCGGATCGCCCCAGCGCACCACGAGCGCGTCGCGATACATCGAGGCGAGATCGACGAGGGCGCGGTCGATGACGTCACGACCGAAACGCGTCGCCCGCGTCTTCTGCTCCTTCTCGAGCTGGTTGATCGCCGAGCGCACGTGCGGCGGCTGCGTGCGCGCGCTCGGGTCGGCGCCGAGCTGCTCCATCAGCTTGGCCTTCTCGGCGGCGTTGCGCTCCCCCGACGATGCACCCGACTCGTCCTCGGCGATCGAGGCGAGATCGGCTGCCGCCTTCATCGCGTCGCCGAGCCCGCGGATACGCAGCGCGAGCAGGATCGTCTCGCGCCGCCGGATGCGCGCCCCCTCGTCACGCGCCAGGCGCCGCGCGATGCCGATGTGCGACTGCGCCGCGCGTGCCGCGTACGCCGCCATGGCGGGGTCGACGCCGTCGCGGCGCACGAGCAGTTCGGCGACGTCGTCGGGCGGCGGGATGCGCAGGCGGACGTGGCGTGAACGGCTGCGGATCGTCACGATGACGTCCTCGACGCTCGGCGCGCACAGCAGCCACACGGTGCGCGGGACGGGTTCTTCGAGCGCCTTGAGCAGCGCGTCGGCGGCGCGTTCGGTGAGACGGTCGGCGTCCTCGATGACGATGACGCGCCAGCGCCCGACCGTCGGCGACGACTGCGCCTGCAACGCCAGATCGCGCGCTTCGCGCACCTGGATCGTGAGGCCGCTCGTCGAGACGATCTGCACGTCGGCGTGGGAGCCGTCGATCGTCGTCCGGCACTCGCGACACTTCCCGCACCCGCCCTGCGGGCACTCGAGCGCGGCAGCGAACGAACGAGCCGCGTTGGAACGGCCCGAGCCGGGCGGGCCGGTGATGAGCCACGCATGCGTCATGCGACGGGCGTCGCCGACGGCCTCGCTCAACGTGCGCACCGCCTCCTGCTGACCGACGAGATCACGCCATACGCCCTCGCCGACGCCCGGCACCCGGCGGGTCGTCGCGACGTCACTCATGAGGGACCGCCTGATGCGCGCGTCCTGTCGCTCTCGAGGAGCTGCTCGAGTCGTGTGCGGACGGCGGCGGTGAGGTCGTCGCGCGAGCGGCCGGCGTCGAGGACGAGGTAGCGCGCCTCGTCGCGCGCGGCGAGGCGGAGGAAGTGCTCGCGCACGCGGGTGTGGAAGTCGTCGGCCTCGCGTTCGAGCCTGTCTTCGGCACCGCGCGCGCCGCGACGTTCGCGCGCGACCTCGGGCGAGACGTCGATGAGCACCGTGACGTCCGGCGTCAGCCCGCGCGTCGCCCAGCGTGAGATGGACTCGACGTCGTCGGCGGCCAGCGCACGACCGGCGCCCTGGTAGGCGATCGAGGAGTCGATGTAGCGATCCTGCAGCACTACCGCACCGCGCGCGAGGGCCGGTCGCACGAGCGTCTCGACGTGGTGCGCCCGGTCGGCGGCGTAGAGCAGGGCCTCGGCGCGCGACGCGACGTCGTCGCCATGGAGCAGGAGCCGCCTGATCTCCACGCCCAGCGGGGTACCGCCCGGTTCACGCGTGATGACGACCTCACGGCCCAGTTCACGCAGCCACGCAGCGGCACGCTCGATCTGCGTCGTCTTGCCCGCGCCGTCACCACCTTCGAACGTGACGAACAGCCCGTGCGCGGCAGCGTCGGCCGCGACCTCGTCGCCGGCTGCGGTGCTGACGCTTGGTGCGCCCTTGGTGTTGGCGTCGACATCTGCGACGGCGTCGGTCGTGGCGTCGCTGGTGACGTCACTCGAGGCGCGCAGCGTTTCGACGTCGAGGCGCAGGTCGTCGGGCATGGCGCTCACCCTACCCAGTGCGTCCGACAACCCCGGAAACTCGCGGAAATCGCCTGCGGGGGAGCGTCGCTGGGCCACCGTACGGGTCGCGACAAGCGCCGCCTGCCAGCTGCGCGACTTTTGCGCATCTGCACGAGGAATATGCGGCACATTCCTCGTGCAGATGCACAAAAGTCGGGCAGCGGTCCACGCCCGCCGCCAGCACGGCCCCGGCGAGAGGGACGCGCGTCGACCGTCAGCCCCGGCTGTCACAGTAGGCGGCGATCACCTCCGTGACGTACGCGGCAAGGCCGGGCTCGACGTCGTCGTAGGTCTGCGCGAAGCGTGGGTCGGTGCTGTACATGGCGCCCATCCCCCGGAGCATCGGCAGAGGCACCGGATTGAACCAGCGTTCGATCTGGTCGCGGTGCGCCTGAACTGCGGCGTCGGCCTGCGCGCTGCCGGGTGCCGCGCCGTCACGCATCGCCGTGGCGAATGCCGCCAACACCTCGTCCGACTCGGCCTTGATGCGATGCCAGGTCGCCTTGTCGTAGCTCTTGGCGCGGCGCCGGGATTTTGCGAATTCCTCCGTCCCACCCCAACGCTGTTGCGCCTCGACGTCGTACGCCTCGTCGTATCCGGTGCCGAAGATCTCCTTCATCTCGGCGCTGCTGATCTGATATTTGCTCATGGTTGCCTCCGATGTGAGTGCGGTGTCGATCGCGTCGACCAGCGCATCGAGCTCGTCGCGCCTGGCCATGACCGCTTCCCTGTGCTCGACGAGGAGTGCCGCCAGCACGGCCGGTTCGTCGAGCGCCTCGGCGATGTCCGCGAGCGGCATCTCGAGGCGCCGTAGCAGCACGACCCGAGCGAGGCGTTGCACGTCCGCCGGCGTGTACAGCCGGTATCCGTTCCAGCCACGTTCGCTCGGACGCACGAGCCCGATCGCGTCGTAGTGATGCAGCGTGCGGACGGTGACGCCGAAACGTGCCGCCACCTGCCCCACCGTCAGTTCGTCGGTCATGACCTCACTCCATCGCCTCACGTCACGTCAGGGTCAAGGTTCGCGCCGAAAGACCTCTCGCAGGCAGGCGCGCGCGCCAATCATCCCGGTTTCGATGTCCTCGTCGCGCTCGTCACGACCGTTCACCGCAGCGGCCCCGGGCGAGACGGGCACCGTCGCCGGGTCGCGCGAGAGCAGAGGCCGTGCGATGAGCATGATGAACATCGGCGTCAACGTGACGAACCAGATGCAGAAGCCGATCAGGGTCGTCGCCGACCAGAAGAGCCCGCCACCGACCCAGTCGCCACCGAACACACCGAACGAGAGCATCGCGAGAAAGCCGTAGACGCACGGCGTCGCCGCGCCCCACAGCACGAGCGAGAACTGCCGCGCCCCCATCGTGAGCCCCCGTGTCAGGTGCAACGACCACGCCGCGAGGCCCCACGCAATGACGGCGCACGGCAGCGCCAGCGCCAGCCCGGCGTCACTCAGCCAGTTTGCGGGCGAGTAGGCATCGGCAGGGCCGGGGACCCAGGCGACGGCGACAGCGATCAACGAGACGACGAAACCCGCCGCCACAGACCCCACACCGATGACGGCGGCCCGCCCGCCCGTGTGCCACACGGACGTTCGCGACCCCGAAAGCGAGCCGGCGCTCGACGCGCCCGCCCCCGTCATTCCTGCGCCGAGCATCTTCGCCACGATGTCTCTCCCGGTCGCCCTGCCGCGCCCATCGGCGTCGCATCTCTCACCCATCCTCGCATGTTTTGAACACGTTCAAGAACGACACTGGGTCCATGGCTCGCATCGTCCTGTTCCACTCAGCGCTCGGCCTGCGCACGGCCGTCCTCGACTTCGCTGACGCCCTGCGCGGCCTCGGCCACATCGTCGTCACCCCCGACTACTACGACGGGCACGTGTTCGACTCGACCGCCGACGGGCTCGCCCACCGCGACGCCGGGGGCGTTCGCGCCCTCATGGATCGTGCGCGCACGGCACTCGACGACGCGCCCGCCGACGCCGTCCTCGCCGGTTTCTCGCTCGGCGCGTTCTTCGCTCAGGCGTTCGCGGCGAAGCGGCCCGACGCGCGTGCCGCTGTGCTCCTGCACAACGTCGAGGCGCCGCGCGACGGAACATGGAACGGCGTCCCCGTCCAGGTGCATCGCCATGCTGTCGACCCGTTCATCAGCGAACCCGACGTCACCGCGCTGCGCGACGCCGTCACCGCCTCGGGCGCGCCGTTCGACGACGTCGTCGCACCCGGCGAAGGCCACCTCTTCACCGACCTCGCCACCCCTGACGGTGACGCCGCCGCATGCGACGCGAGCATCGCCGCGTTCGACGCGTTCATCCGCTGACAGCGGATGCCCCAGCTCGAGCAACACTCGAACCGGGGTGTCATGACGCTGCTGCGAGTCGTCAGGCCTTCTTGGCCGTCGTCTTCTTCGCAGCGGTCTTCTTCGTCGTCGTCTTCTTGGCGGCGGTCTTCTTCGTCGCAGCCTTCTTCGTCGACTTCTTGGCGGCCTTCTTGCGCGTCGAGGGGCCCTTGGCGCGTTTCTCGGCGAGCAGCTCGTAGGCCCGCTCGGCCGTCAGTGTCTCGACGTCGTCGTCCTTGCGCAGCGTCGCGTTGGTCTCGCCGTCGGTGACGTACTCGCCGAAGCGGCCGTCCTTGACGACGACGGGCTTGCCGGACGTCGGGTCGGCGCCGAACTCCTTGAGCGGCGGCTTCGCGGCGGCGCGGCCACGTTGCTTCGGCTGGGCGTAGATCGCCTCGGCCTCCTCGAGCGTGATCGTGAACAGCTGCGCCTCGTTCTCGAGCGAGCGCGAGTCGGTGCCCTTCTTCAGGTACGGCCCGTAGCGCCCGTTCTGCGCGGTGATCTCGACCTGCTTCGTCGTCTCCGTTCCGTCTTCGGCCGTCGCCTTCTCTTCGACGACGCCGACGACGCGCGGCAGCGACAACAGCTTGAGGGCGGTGTCGAGCTCGATCGTCGCGAGATCCATGTCCTTGAACAGCGACGCCGTGCGCGGCTTCGGCTTCGCCGCCTTCTTCTTCGGCTTCTCACCGTCGGCAGGCGTCACCTCCGGCAGCACCTCGGTGACGTACGGGCCGTAGCGTCCCGACTTGGCGACGATCTCGTGGCCCGACTCGGGGTCGGTGCCGAGGACGCGGCCGTCGTCGTCGGAGGCGTCGAGCAGCTCGCGGATCTTCGCAGGCGTCATCTCGTCGGGCGCGATGTCGTCCGTGATCGACGCGCGCCGCGGCTTCTCGCCGACCTTCTCGGGGTCGAAGCCCTCCTTGACCTCACCCGTCGCCGGGTCGATGCCGTTCGGCACCTCCTCCTCGACGTACGGCCCGTACCGCCCGACGCGCACGACGAGACCCTCGCCGATCGGAATGGTGGAGATCCCGCGTGCGTCGATGTCGCCGAGGTCGTCGACGAGTTGCTTGAGGCCCTCGGCCGACTCACCCTCGTCGCCGAAGTAGAAGCGCGTGAGCCAGGCCGCGCGCTCCTCGTCACCGGCGGCGATGCGGTCGAGCCCCTCCTCCATCGAGGCAGTGAAGTCGTAGTCGACGAGGCTGGGGAAGTGCGTCTCGAGCAGGTTCGTCACCGCGAACGCGAGCCATGTCGGGATGAGCGCGCTGCCGCGCGTTCGCACGTACCCGCGATCCTGGATCGTGCCGACCGTCGCGGCGTACGTCGACGGGCGGCCGATGCCGCGCTCCTCGAGTGCCTTCGTCAGCGTCGCCTCGGTGTAACGCGCGGGCGGCGACGTCTCGTGACCCAACGCCTCGGCGCGCAGCACGTCGAGGCCGACACCCTCGGACAGCTTGGGCAGGCGACGCTCGCCGTCATCGTTCGAGTAACGATCGGCGTCGCGACCCTCCTCGTAGGCGGCGAGAAAACCACGGAACGTGATGACGGTGCCGCTCGCCGAGTACTCGGCGCGCTTGGCGATACCCGAACTCTCGACCCCGACGGCGACCTTCACCGACGCCGTCGAACCCTTCGCGTCCGCCATCTGCGAGGCGACGGTGCGCTTCCAGATCAGCTCGTACAGCGCGAACTCGGTGCCGCGCAGCTCACCGGCGACCTGGGCGGGCGTGCGGAAGCGATCACCGGCCGGGCGGATCGCCTCGTGCGCCTCCTGCGCGTTCTTCGACTTGCCCGCGTAACGGCGGGGAGCGTCCGGCACGTATTCGGCACCGTACAGGTCGCGCGCCTGCTGACGCGCGGCGCTGATGGCCTGCTCGGACAGGGCGACCGAGTCGGTACGCATGTACGTGATGTAGCCGTTCTCGTACAGGCGCTGCGCGACGCGCATCGTGTCCTTCGAGCCCAGACGCAGCTTGCGGCTGGCCTCCTGCTGCAGCGTCGAGGTGATGAACGGCGCGCTCGGCTTGCGCGAGTACGGCTTCTCGCTGACGGCACTGACCTCGGCGTGGCCGGCTCGCGTCGCCTCAGCGATCTTCTCGGCCGCCGCACCGTCGAGGTGGCGCACGCCCGAGCTCTTGAGGCGCCCGTCGTCGCCGAAGTCGCGGCCGGAGGCGACCCGCTCGCCGTCGACGCCCGTCAGCTTGGCGGTGAACGCCTGGCTCGACTTCGCCTCGAACTCGCCCTCGACGTCCCAGTACGACGCGGCACGGAACGCCATGCGCTCCCGCTCACGCTCGACGACCATGCGCGTCGCGACCGACTGCACACGCCCTGCCGACAGGCCCGCACGCACCTTGCGCCACAGCACCGGCGACACCTCGTAGCCGTAGAGACGGTCGAGGATGCGGCGCGTCTCCTGCGCGTTGACCATCTGCATGTCGAGCTCGCGCGTGTCGTTGACGGCGCGCTGGATGGCCTCCTTCGTCACCTCGTGGAAGACCATGCGCTTGACCGGCACCTTCGGCTTCAGCGTCTCGAGCAGGTGCCACGCGATGGCCTCGCCCTCGCGGTCCTCATCGGTGGCGAGGTAGAGCTCGTCGGCGTCCTTCAGAGCGCGCTTGAGCTCGGCGACCTTCTTCTTCTTGTTCGCGTCGACGACGTAGTACGGCGCAAAACCGTTGTCGACGTCGACGGCGAACTTCCCGTACGGGCCCTTCTTCATGTCGGCCGGCATCTCGCTCGGCGTCGGCAGGTCACGGATGTGCCCGACGCTGGCATCGACGACGTAGTCGCTGCCCAGATAAGACGCGATCTTGTTGCCCTTCGAGGGCGATTCGACGATGACGAGTTTCTTGCCTGACGCCACTGGGGTGCTCCTTCGGTTCGCGCACGGGCCACGGATTCGTCGTCGCCTTCGCGTGCGGTCGTCTAGACCGTACCCGACGGGACCGACAGCCGGTCGTGGGGCAGCGGGAGCACCTCCGTCGCGACGCGGGAGGGGCACCGCGACTCAGACGTGACGGGTCCTGCCGCGTGACGCCCGCCCCTGCCCCGCACCCACAGCGCCGCCCGGCACCGACGCCCGAGGGCGGAGCGGAATGTCGAGGACGGCCGAGAGCGGTGTTCCGGCTACTCGAGGAACCCACTGGAATAAAGTTGATACGTCAACTAGTTTCGTCAGTATGAGCACCTCGACACAGGCCACCGACGGCCGACTCCCCGTCGCCTATCTCAGCCACGGCGCGCCGCCCCTCGCGGACGATGCGACCTGGACCGCCGAACTGGCCGCCTGGGGCAAGGAACTGCCCAAGCCGAAGCAGATCCTCATGGTCTCGGCGCACTGGGAGAACGCGCCCGTCACGGTGTCGTCGACGAGCGGCGCCGGGCTCACCTACGACTTCTGGGGATTCCCGCAGAAGTACTACGAGGTGACGTACGACGCGCCCGCCGCGCCCGAACTCGCCGAATCGGTGGCCCGCCTCGTCGGCACACCCGAGCGGCCCGTGCACCAGGACCCATCACGCGGTCTCGACCACGGCGCGTACGTCCCCCTCGTCGAGATGTTCCCCGACGCCGACGTGCCCGTCCTGCAGATGTCGATGCCGACGCTCGACCCCGTCGAGCTGTTCGAGCTGGGCCGCAAGCTCGCGCCGCTGCGCGACGAGGGGACGCTCATCATCGGTTCCGGGTTCACGACCCACAACCTGCGGTGGTTCCGTCCGAGCGGTGACGCTGACGACGCCCCGCCCGCGCCGTCATCGGAGTTCGACCACTGGGCCGCCGAGACGATGGCGAGCGGCGACCTCGACGCACTGTTCGACTTCATGACGAAGGCCCCCGCCGCCCATGAGGCGCACCCGCGCACCGAGCACTGGGCACCGCTCTACGTCGCGCTCGGCGCCGCCAACCCGGACGGCGCGGCGTCGGCGTCGGCGCAGACCACCGTCGACGGCTTCTGGTACGGCCTGAGCAAGCGCAGCTGGCAGCTGGCCTGACGCCCCGGCCGTACCTAACTGCGGGGTGCTCAGCGCTCGACGCGGGTGAGGAAACCGTTGGCGACGAGGCGCTTCAGCAGCGGCAGCGTGCCGCGGACGGCGTCGTCAGCGGGCACGTCGACGAGCGTTGCGATGGCCTCCAGCGCCGTGCGCGCCGTCATCGATCCGTCGCAGACCGACAGGAACGCGGCGAGCACGGTGTCGGCCTGGATCGACATGCCGAACCCGCCGCCCTGACGGATCATGATGACGCTCGGGTCGCTCGCTCCGGGCTTCGTGTGACGCTCCTCCGTGACGTCCGGCGCGGCCTGCCAGAACGAGTCGAGCACCGCGTCGTCTCCGACACGCGCCATCCACGCCCGCGCGGCGAGACCTGCGTCGATCGTCGGGCCCATGGCGGCGGCGACAGAGCCGCGCTCGTCGAGCAGATCGGTGAACCGGGGACGGGGTTCGGCCGGCCTCTGGAGCGTGATGATGCCGAAGCCGATGCGCTCGACGCCGCGCGCCGCGAAGTCGTCGAGCCAGGCCGAGTACATGGCGTCGTACTCGGGCGACCCGACGGGCGCGCCACCGTCACGCGCCCACAGTTCGGCGTATTCACACGGATCCTGCACCTCGCGCTGCACCACGAGCGCATCGAGGTCGACGCCGTCGAGCCATCGCTCCCAGACGTCTTCGAACGTCTCGCCGTCGCGCATCTCCCAGTTGCCGAGGAACTGTGCGACACCACCGGGTTCGAGGTGGGCGCCGACGTCGCGAACCAGGTTGCGCACGACGGCGTCACCCACCGCACCGCCGTCGCGGTACTCGTACTCGGGCATGCCGGGGCGACGCGGCGTGATGACGAACGGCGGGTTGCTCACGATGAGGTCGAATCGGCGGCCGGCGACCGGTTCGAGCATCGAACCGGCGAGCACCTCGACGTCGAGATCGTTGAGAGCGGCGTTGAAGCAGACGAAGGCGAGCGCGCGTGTCGCGAGGTCCGAGGCGACGATGTGCTCGACGTGGCCCGCGAGGTGCGCGGCCTGAACACCGCAGCCGGTGCCGAGGTCGAGGGCGGTGCGGACGGTGCGTCGCGGGGTCCATCTTGCGAGGGTCGTCGACGCCCCACCGATGCCGAGCACATGATCGGGTTCGAGCACCTGGCCCGTCGCGATCTCCGAGAGATCCGATGCCAGCCACCATGACGACGTCTCGTCGCCGTACGGGCGCAGGTCGCATGTAGCGACGAGAATGCGGTCGTCCCCGTCTCCGCGCATCTGCTCGAGGGTGTCGTCGTCGGCGAGCAGCCCGAGCGCCGTGAGACCGTCGACCCCCGCGGCGGGGAAGGCCGCCTCGATCCGCGCCGGACTCATACGCCCACCGAGCGTGAACAGTGCCACCATCGTCGCGACAGGACTGTCGTCGTCGGCCAGGATGCGGCGAGCAGCCGTCGGCTGTTCGCGGTGCAGCGCGGCCGACGCACTCGGGCCGAGGACGTCGGCGACCGCCTCGACGGTGTAGGGCGCCGCAGCGAGGTCAGCGCGCAGAGCGACGAGCTGATCGCGCGTGGAATCGTCGACGTGAGGGGCCGGGGAAGACATGACCCCAGTATGACGTTGACCTGGTGCACGCCGCCGACCCCATGAGGACCGGCGCGCGCCGGCGGAGCGTCAGGCGCCCGCCTTGACCGCCGCGACGGCGTCAGCGGCGGTGGAATCGATGGTGAAGATCTTCTCGAGGCCGGTGATCTGGAAGTTGCGGAGCACCCGGGGATTGGTGATGACGACCCGCATGACCCCCTCGAGCATCCGCACGGCCTTGAGGCGCCCCACGAGCACACCGAGGCCGGTCGAGTCGAGGAAGCTGACCTCGCTCATGTCGACGACCATCGCCTTGTCACCGGCGGCGAGTACCTTCGAGATGGCGTCCCGCAGAACGGGGGCGGTGTACACATCCACCTCCCCGGCGAAGGCGATGACGGCTATGCCGTCGTCCCGGCGAAGGTTCACTCTGAGTTCCACGCGGCCCGGGCTCCTGCTGCTCGACGGTTCATCCTGGCGCAGGCGAGGCCTGCTCTCTGGGAATTCAGTTTTGTCACAGGAAGCCGAAAAGTCAATGCAAGTTGATTTCACATTCATCTCCTTCGAGGTGAGATCCAGGGTGGAGGGTGCGCATGAGTTCTGCGGTCACGCGCACTGACGGTGCGGGCCCCGAGCAATGGCTCGACGCGCTGCGTGACGCCGGCACCGGTGGTGTCACCCACGTGCGCACGCGCCCCGCCCGTGAGGCCTCGCTCGCCGAGTGGCCCGACGCGGTGGCGCCTGCGGTTCGAGCTGCGTTCGAGGGCAAGGGAATCCACCATCTGTGGTCGCATCAACGAACCGCACTCGACGCTGTGTTCGAGCGCCGCCACGTCGTCGTCGCGACCGGAACCGCCTCGGGCAAGTCGCTCGCCTACCAGGTGCCGATGCTGACGGCTGCCGTCGACGGCGCCGACTTCGCGCGCCGCCCCGGCGACCCGCCCGTCAGCGCGCTCGCGGCGATCCGCGGAGCCACGACGCTCTACCTCTCGCCCACGAAGGCGCTCGCCGCCGACCAACGCGCGCGCCTCGACGCTCTCGCCATCCCGGGCGCACGCATCGCGACGCTCGACGGTGACACTCCCCCGGACGAGCGACGCTGGATCCGCGACCACGCCGGCATCATCCTGACCAACCCGGATCTGCTCCACCACTCGATGCTGCCCGCTCACGAACGCTGGTCGATCTTCTGGCGCTCGCTGCGCCTCGTCGTCATCGACGAGTGCCATGTCTATCGCGGCGTGTTCGGCGCCCACACGGCCGGCGTCATCCGACGTCTGCGCCGTGTCGCCGCGCGCTACGGCAGTCACCCGACGTTCGTGCTCGCCTCCGCGACCTCCGGTGAACCCGCCGCACACGCCCGCGCTCTGACAGGCCTCGACGTCGACGCCGTCACCGACGACGGCTCGCCGAGCCCAGCCCTGACGTTCGCGCTGTGGGAGCCCGGCCCGCCCCCGGGCGCGGCAGAGGCCATGGGTGAGGCCGTGGCGGCAGCCACAGATGCGATGAGCGACGAGGATGGCGACGCCGCGCGGGATGGCGACGCGGCCCAGGCTGCTCCTGGCTCTGCCCAGGATCGTGGCGCCGCCCAGGAAGGCGGCGCGGACGATGGCCTCACAGTCGAAGACCTCGGGCGTCGTAGTGCCGTCGCCGAAACGGCCGACTTGTTCGGCGAACTGGTCGGGCGCGGCGTGCAGACGCTCGCGTTCGCGCGCTCGCGTGTGGGTGTCGAGGTGATGGCCGACATGGCGCGAAACCGCCTGTGGAACCACGGGTTCGACCCCGACCTCGTCGCTGCCTATCGCGGGGGTTACCTGCCCGAGGAACGCCGCACCGTCGAATGCGGGCTGCGCGACGGCACCCTCGCCGGGGTGGCCGCCACGAGCGCGCTCGAGCTCGGCATCGACGTCAGCGGCCTCGACGCCGTCCTGCTCGCCGGGTGGCCGGGGACGGTCGCGTCGCTGCATCAGCAGAGCGGGCGGGCGGGGCGCTCGGGGCGTGACGCGCTCGCCGTCTTCGTCGCCGCCGACGATCCGCTCGACACCTATCTCGTCCATCATCCCGATGTGTTCTTCGACCGCCCGGTCGAGGCGACCGTCGTCGATCCGAGCAACCCGTACGTGCTCGGGCCGCAGCTCGCGAGCGCCGCTGCCGAACTGCCCCTGACGGCCGCCGACGAGGCTCTCTTCGGCGCGGACATGTGGCCGCTCGTCGAGGCGCTCGTCGCCCAGCGCGTCCTGCGTCGGCGTCCGAGCGGCTGGTACTGGGCGCGCGACGACCGGCCCGGCGACCACGTCTCGTTGCGGGGCGACGGCGGCAGTGACGTGCGCATCGTCGAGTCGCGCACCGGGGCCGTGCTCGGCACGGTCGACGGGGAGCGCGCCCACTCGAGCGTCTTCCCGGGCGCGGTGTACGTCCATCAAGGGCGCACGTTCGTCGTGACGTCCCTCGACCTCGACGACGGCAGTGCGCACGTCGTGCGCGGCAACCCGGGGTGGTCGACGGCGGCTCGCTCCGTCAGCTCGTTCGACATCCTCGAGGAGGATCGGTCGCAGACATGGGGTGCCGTCGGCGTCCACTACGGCACCATTCGGGTGCGCACGCAGGTGACGAGCTTTCTGCGACGGCTGCCCTCGGGCGAGGTCATCGGTGAGCACCCGCTCGATCTGCCCGAGCGCACTCTCATGACGAAGGGTGTGTGGTGGACGGTTCCCGAGGAGCACCTGCTCGACGCCGGCGTGACACCAGAGAGCGCGCCCGGGGCTCTGCACGCGGCCGAGCACTGCTCGATCGGGCTGATCTCGCTCGTCGCGCAGGGTGACCGGTGGGACGTCGGTGGCGTCTCGACCGCGCTGCACCCCGACACGGACATGCCCACCGTCGTCGTCTACGACGCCCTGCCCGGCGGCTCGGGTTTTGCCGAGCGCGCCTACGAACGGGCGGCGACGTGGCTGCGCGCCACGCAGGACGCCATCGTCTCCTGTGGCTGCGAACACGGCTGTCCGGCCTGCATCCAGTCGCCCAAGTGCGGCAACGGCAACTCCCCGCTCGACAAGGCCGGCGCCCTCACGCTGCTCGAGTGCGTCCTCGCCGACGCGCCTGACGACGACTCGCGTCGCCTCGCGGGCGGCTGAGGCCGGTTGTCGACCCGTCGAGTGCGGCCCTGACACCGGCGACGGGGGTGCCGACGTCTGTCTGGCCGAGTGGTCTTCGGGCGCGCCGGCTCGGGCGGTCGCTGTCACCTCGTGCCCGAGGGCCGAGGCACGACGCGCCGTCACCTGCACCCCCGTCGACAACTCGGTGCAGGTCGTGAGCGTCGCATCGTTGAGGCGAGCACTGTGCCCGGCGGCCGCGCAGGCGTCCCCTGCCGGCAGGCGCGCTGCGCCGAGCACGACGGACGCACCCGCCAGCGCCGCGTGATCCGCCGCGAGCCTCACGCGCTCGGCGTCGACGGCGATGCGCGCATACGTCGCGACACCCGCGAACAGCGCGACGAGCATCCCGACGACGCCCACCATGACGACGCTCGCACCACCACGCTCGCTCGGAGTCCGAGGTGCGCGCGGATCAGGTGTCCGTGACCTTGCCGGTGTCGGTGTTTGTGTTTGCGCGGACGACCGCGACCACGTCCGTGGACACGCGCGCGGCAGCCGGCGCCACAGATGGGACGGCTGCGACGAACGCGTCGACCCGTGCTGGGGTAGACGCGGCTGTCGGGATCGCCAGATCATGGGCCCTCTTCCTGAGCGGCCACCGCACGGGCCGTGACATCGGGCAGCACCCAGCCGAGGGGCGACGGCGGGCGGGCGACGAGCGAGACCGTCACCCACCCGCCGTCGCGAGCGACGCTCAACGTCGCCGGCACGCCCGTCGCGGCGACGGCGCGACGTACGGCGTCGTCGCCGTCACCCCTGGCGGCCGAACGGGCGGCGACGGAGGCGGCGTTCCACGTCCGATGATGGGTCAACAACAACTGCGTGAGGGCGACGACGAGCGAGACGACGACAACAACGGCGGGCAGCGCAACGGCGAATTCCGCTGTAGCCATGCCTGATTCGTCGACCAACCAACGACGGCGCAACCATGTGGGCAGATTGCATCCCATGGTCGCGGACGCAGGCTTCGTCGACGCCCGACCGGCCGCAGGCCGAGCCGTTCGAGTCGATGGAGCACTCGTCGCCGTGAGCGTCGCCCGCGACGAGGTCGCCCTCGCCACCCCCAGCGCCGTCGCCCGCGTGGTCATCGTCGCCCTCGCCGTCAGCGCGTCGACAGTGCCGAGGAGAAGATGCCCTCGAGCGCGGATCGGACGGTGTCGGACTTGACGATGGCGATGAGCACAGCGGCGAACGCGACGGCGGCGATGGTGCCGACGGCGTACTCGGCGGTCGACATGCCGTGCTCGGCGGCTTCGCTCGCGGCGCGCCAGCGGCGCAGCAGCTCGTCACGGGTACGGCGGGTGGTGGCGATCATGGTTGTCTCCTTGAAGGTGGTGCGGTTGTCGTCCGGAGTGGACGTCCCGGCGCCGGCGGCGACGGAGTGTGTGGGCGCTCAGGCGGGCAGTTTCACGAGCCCGAGCACGAGCGGAACGATGGCGATGAGGATGAAGGCGGGCAGAAAACACAAGCCGAGCGGCAGGACGATGCGCACGCCGGCCTTCGCGCCCGCTTGCGTGACACGTTCGGCCTCGGAGCGACGCAGGTCGTCGGCCGCCTGCCGCAGCAGCGAGCTCGGCGCCGCGCCGCAACGTCCGGCCAGTTCGAAGGCTGTCGCGACGGGACGCCAGACGGGCGGCGCGAGCGCCCAAGCGCTACGTTCGTCCACGCCCCAGCGCAGCGCCGCCGCGACGCGGCTGACCGTACTGACGCCACCGGCCGCGTTCCCCGGCGAGCCTGCGCTGTTCGGCAGCTCGAGCCCGCCGGCATCCCGAAACGCCGTCTCCGTCGACGGCCCTCCCCGCTGCGCCGCTCCCACGGCCTCGAGCGCGACGACGGCGGGCGCCCCGCCTTCCAGTGCGAGGGCGAGCAGATCGATGGAGGAGGCGACCGCCAACGGATGATCCGCCGTGTCGCTCTCGTCGCTCGTGACGAGGACGGGCCGCTCGGCCCGCGTCGAACTCGGCCACAACGCCATCGCAGCGGCGCTCGCCGCCACCAGCACCCACACCGTCATGACGTCGCCGCCTCGGTCGGTGCCTTGAGCGCGGACGCCGTCATGCGACGCGACCACCGCGCCCCGACGAACATGAGCGCAATCCCGGGCCACAGCGTCACCAGCCCGGAGAAGCCGCTGTAGCAACCGAGCATGTCGACGCCCAGCAGCATCCCGAGGCCCACCCCGAGCACCGGCAGGCCCAGCAGCACCGACGTGCTTGCCTTCGCACCCGCCGTCGCACCGTCCACGCACGCACGATGCGAGCGCCGTGCTCGCACACTGCGGGCGGCACCCTCCATCGCGTCGGCGAGTGGGCATCCGTGCCGCGCCGACAGCTGCCAGGCCGCGGCGACCTCCTCGAACGCGGCGCTGCGCCACAAGCGTCCGAGGTCGCGCCAGACCTGCACGACATCACCGTCGCGCACCGCTTCGAGGCGCAGCCGCTGCCACCCGGCACTCGTCGCGCTCCCACCCGCCGAGGTGGCCCCCACACCATCGAGCGCCATGATGAGGGCCGGCGTGACGGCCGACCCGGCGCGCAGCACCGTGACGAGAGCATCCACGAGCTGCAGGCATTCGGCCTCGGGATCGCTGCTGCTCAGGCGCCGCACCCCTCGCACCGGCCGCCGGTCCTCCCGCGGAAGAGCCTGCACCCGAGCCGGCCAAGCGATGACGGCGACGGCAGCGGCGAGCGCCAAGGTCATGACGTTCATCGCACACCTGCCAGGTCGCACAGAGCGGGCCAGGCACCCGCGCGCACACCGCGCTGCCAGGCTGCCTCGACCCGCAAGCCGTGATGGTCGCCCCCCATCACCCCGACGCTCGCGACGCGGCGCATCCCGTCGACGCGTTCGACGTGGATGACGACGCTGATCGCCGGCCGCAGCTGTGTGCGCACTGCTTCGGGGCTCATGCCGGCCAGCGCGCCGAGCGCTTCGAAACGCGCGGGCACGTCGGCCGCCGCGTTGGCATGAACGGTGCCGCACCCACCCTCGTGGCCCGTGTTGAGCGCCGTCATGAGCTCACGCACCTCGGCGCCACGCACCTCGCCGACGACGATCCGATCGGGCCGCATGCGCAGGGATTGCCGCACGAGCGCGGCCAGCGGCACTTCGCCGACCCCCTCGACGTTCGGGGAGCGCGCCTCGAGTCGCACCACGTGCGGGTGTTCGACGGCGAGCTCCCGTACGTCCTCGACGACGAGAAGGCGTTCGTCGTGGGGCACGTGACGCAGCAGCGCCGCGAGCAGCGTGGTCTTGCCCGTTCCGGTGCCACCGCTGATGACGAAGGACACCTTGGCCCGCACGAGGGCGAGCAGCAGCGCGGCCACCTCGTCGTCCATCGCGCCGCGGGCGACGAGGTCGCCGAGACCGATTCGCAAGCCGCCCGGCACACGCAGGCTCAGGTGTGCGCCGTGGTCGACGAGCGGCGGCAGCACCGCATGCAGTCGCACCCCGCCGGGCAGGACGGCGTCGACGTAGGGGCTCGCGTCGTCGAGGCGCCGGCCCGCTGCGGCAGCGAGGCGCACGGCGAGTCGCCGCACGTCTTCCTCGCCGCCCAGGTCGAGCGCGATCCGTTCGACGCCGCATCCGCGATCGACCCAGACACCCCGGGTGCCGTTGACGAGCACGTCGCTCACCCCGGGGAGTTCGAGCGCTTCACGCAGCGGCCCGGCGCCGAGGACATCGGCGTCGAGGCGCGCCTCGAGTGCGACGCGCTGCTCCTGCCCGAACACCGGCGCGTCGAGCTTCACGAGCGATTCGAGCGAGCGCGCGCTCGGTGCACGCCCGGCGTGGATCTCCTTCCACATGCCTTCGGCTACGCCCATGACGGCTCCCGTTCGAGGCGCGCGACGAACATCGACACGTCGCGCACGAGGCGGGTCATCGTCGTCTCACGCTGCCCCGGCCATCGGCCCGCGAGCAGGTCGGCCGGGCAGTGGGCGCTCATGCGCCACCGCGTCGGGCCGGCCGCGACAAGCGGGGCACCGAGCGATTCGGCGAGCACGGAGCGCGTACGCACCGGCGTCTCGAGCGCGACGAGCGCGACCGGCGCGATGCTCGAGCCGCCCGGCTCGTCCAGCGCGAGCTCCGTGAGCGCTCGCACCGTGTGCTGCGCTGCAGCCGTCGACGCGAGCGTGCCGCGCACGAGCAGCACGATGACGTCGAACTCCCCCGGGCGTGGCAGCGGATGCGCGGCCAGGCAGTGCACGACGTCCCCCGCGACGTGGGCGAGCGCCTCGTGCGTCGCGCGCCTCGACTCCTCGTCGACGACGGCGGGAGAGGCGGTGTGGCTGAGCACCGCCACCCCGTCGCGCTGCGGCAGGGCGGCGAGCAGCCGCTCACCGTCGATGTGGGATCCCGCGCCACGCAGGGCCGGCCAGCGCGCACCGGGCGTCGTCTCGAGGTCGAGCAGCACGTCGAGCCCACCCGTTCCGGGTTGACCGTCGACGAGGGCCACCGGCGGTCTCGACGAGCCGCTGGCCGCCGCGACCTTCGCCAGATACCCCGCGAGCGCAGCCCCGAAGCACGCACCGTCGATGCTCGAATCGGGGCACATCACCGCGATGCGACGTCCACGCACGAGCGGGGCCTCGAGGGCCCCATCCCCGACGCCGACGATGCCACCGCCCGAACCGGCCAGATCATCGACGTCGTCGGCGAACACCTCGCCATCCGGCCAGGCATCACGCGCTCCGTCGCCTCGCGCCGACTCGGCGGACTGCTCTTCACTGCGGCTTCGATGCCGCCCGGGGAGTTCGAATCTCGCCCCCGCGTCGTCCCATGCGTTCATGGCTCCACCGTCACGGCCGGCACCAGCCCGGGCCAAGGTCGCGAGAGCCGAACCTGTGGATCAGCCTGCAGGCGAGGGCAAAAACCGGCCGTAGCCGTCACACCCTGTGGATGACGCACCCGCCCGTCGCGGCCTCAGCGCCTCCGTCGGGGCCCGCCGAATTCCAGCCCCCGCCGCACCCACCGGCCAGGAACAGCGACAGCCCCCGTCGGGGGGACGACGGGGGCTGTCTATGCGTGCATACCCTTGGGGGTGCGGCATGCACGCCAGCGCTCGACCCGAGGGGAGCGCACTGCTTCAATATGTCACGGTGGGCACGCTAATCCAAGCCGGAACCTGTTGATTTACTGAGACTTCACCCACATTACGCCAAGACTCCACCCTGAAGTGGGTGGCAATTGCTTACAATCCGCCGAGCCGCCCGGCGAGGACCGCGTCCGCGATGCGCATGCCTTCACGCGCGCCCCGCTCGTACGAGCCGACGCAGAACGTCAGCCACAGGCGAACCCCGTCCGCGGAGCCGGTCGCATACGCCGCGAGCGCCCCGACGTATCCCGCGCTCGCCTCGCGCAGGTGGCCGACCTCGGGCACGCAGACTCCCGTCGGGTCGAGCCCGGCGGCCTGCACGAGGGCCCGCTCGAAACCTCGCGCCACGATCGCGTTCCCGCGCACGAAGGGGCGCATCGTCGCGATCTCGGCATGAGCGAGGGCGGCGACCACCGCCACCGGTGCCTTGTCATGGCACGCGACGAGTTCGTAGAGCCCTCCGAGCCGCGCGGGAAGTTCCAGTGCCGGCACGGGCGCTCCGACCTCGACGAGTTCGGCGCACACCTCGTCATCGCGACGGGGGCGTCCTACGGCGTCGGGCGGCAGATCGACACCCGCCGAAGACCCCGCTACGGCGACGTGGAGGCGTGCGAGGGCCTGAGCGGGGGACGTCAGCACGAGGTCTCGGGCATGCTCCGTCTCGGCGGTGGCTTGCACCGCGCCGCGCAGCGCCCGCTCGAGCGGGTCGGGCTCCTCGGGCCACGACGTCAGCCCGACGACCAACTCACGCACGACGTCGACGGAGACCTCGGCGCCGTCCAGCGCGGCGCTGGCCCGCGCCCCGCGCACACGCGACTCGGCGGCGGCCTGCGGGATGCGCCGTCGCAACGCGTTGTGCCAGCGCAGTTCGGTGCAGGCTTCACGGGCACGATCGACACTCTCGCCCACCTCGGGCAGGTCGGCAAGGGCACGCACGGCGTCGACGGTCGCAGTCATGGCGCAAGCGTACTCAGCGCCCCACGTTTGCTACCCGTCAGTATGCGAACCGCCCTCGACGCGCCACCCGGGCGATGCGATAGAAAAGGGTTGACGCCTGTGATCCACACCTCATCGCGCCGACGATCCGGGGCCTCCCCCGATCCGAGCGCGAGCAGGCCCGGCGCCCGCCCGCTCGGCGGCCGACGCCGGAGTGTCCGAGACGAAGCAAGGAGCGCCCGCCATGAGCGAAACCCCCGACCCCACGCCCGGCCCCTTCCACCCGAGCGAGGCCTTCACGGCCCAGGCCGTGGGCCAGGCGTCGCTGTACGAAGAGGCCGGCGCCGACCGCCTCGCGTTCTGGGCGAAGCAGGCCCGCGAGCGCCTCACCTGGAGCAAGGACTTCGACGAGGTCCTCGACTGGTCCGACGCGCCCGTCGCGAAATGGTTCGTCGGAGGTGAGCTCAACGTCGCCTACAACTGCGCCGACCGCCATGTCGAGGCGGGCAACGGCGAGCGCGTTGCCATCCACTTCGTCGGCGAGCCGGGCGACGAGCAGGCCATCACGTACGCCGACCTCACCGAGCGCGTGCAGCGCGCCGCCGGAGCTCTGCGCGCCGCCGGCGTCGAAGCGGGTGACCGCGTCGCGATCTACCTGCCGATGATCCCCGAGGCCGTCATCTCGATGCTCGCGTGCGCGCGCATCGGCGCCGTCCACTCCGTCGTCTTCGGCGGCTTCTCGGCGGACGCGCTGCGCACCCGCATCGCCGACGGTGAGGCGAAGGTCGTCATCACCGCTGACGGCGGCTATCGCCGCGGCAAGCCGAGCGCGCTCAAGCCGGCCGTCGACGAGGCCGTCAGCGGGGAGACGAGCGTGCAGCGCGTACTCGTCGTCAAGCGCACCGGCGAGGACGTCACGATGGGTGACAAGGACATGTGGTGGGACGAGGCGCTCGAGGCCGCCGAACCCGTCGTCGAGGTCGAGAACTTCGATGCGGAGCACCCGCTGTTCATCCTCTACACCTCGGGCACGACGGGGAAGCCGAAGGGCATCTTCCACACCTCGGGCGGCTACCTGACGCAGGCGGCGTACACGAACGCCGTCGTCCACGACGTCCACCCCGACACGGACGTCTACTGGTGCACCGCCGACGTCGGCTGGATCACCGGCCACAGCTACATCACATACGGCCCGCTCGCGAACGGCGCGACGCAGGTCATGTACGAGGGCACGCCCGACACCCCGCATCAGGGTCGCTGGTGGGAGATCATCGCCGACAAGAAGGTGTCGATCTTCTACACGGCGCCGACGGCGATCCGCACATGCATGAAGTGGGGCGAGGAGATCCCGCAGGAGTACGACCTGTCGAGCATCCGGGTGCTCGGCTCGGTCGGCGAGCCGATCAACCCTGAGGCGTGGATGTGGTTCCGTGACGTCATCGGCGCGGGTGAGGCCCCGATCGTCGACACGTGGTGGCAGACGGAGACTGGCGCGATCATGATGTCGCCGCTGCCCGGCGTCACGGCGCTCGTGCCCGGTTCGGCGCAGGCACCCGTGCCCGGCATAACCGCCGACGTCGTCGACGAAGAGGGCAAGAGCGTGCCGAACGGCGAGAGCGGCTACCTCGTCATCCGCGACCCGTGGCCGTCGATGCTGCGCGGCATCTGGGGCGACCGTCAGCGCTACGAGGACACGTACTGGTCGCGCTTCCCCGACATGTACTTCGCCGGTGACGGCGCGAAACGCGACGAGGACGGCAACATCTGGGTGCTCGGCCGCGTCGACGACGTCATGAACGTATCCGGTCACCGCCTGTCGACCTCCGAGATCGAGTCGGCGCTCGTCAGCCACGACACGGTCGCGGAGGCCGCCGTCGTCGGCGCCGCGGACGAGACGACCGGCCAGGCCGTCTGCGCGTTCGTCATCCTGCGCGAAGAATCGCGTGAGAACTACGCCGTAGACGCAGCCCGCGACGAGCTCGTCCAGGAGCTGCGCACGCACGTCGGTCATCAGATCGGGCCGATCGCGAAGCCGCGACAGGTGCTCGTCGTCGACGAATTGCCGAAGACCCGTTCGGGCAAGATCATGCGACGCCTGCTCAAGGATGTCGCCGAGGGCCGTGAAGCCGGTGACGCCACGACGTTGGCCGACCCGAGCGTCATGGCTCAGATCCAGGCGGGGTTGAAGAAGTAGCTCTTCGCCTCCGGCTCACCGGCTCACGATGACGGGTAACTCACAGGTAGGCGGGCACTTGCCTGCCGGCGTTGAGTTACCCGCCATCGCGTGGTGGGGCCAGTTGGACGGGGCTGCTTGGCGGGGGCAGGGGCGTCCCGCGCACCGGACGTCGGATCGGACGTGGGGCGAACTCCCGTAGAATTCTCAGCAATTGGTGTGCCGGGAAGTCTGGTCGGCCGCCCGAGGAGTGCTCACGAGCCACCGGGTGCCCCTGCTCAGCGCTACCCCCGAGGAGCCGCCCATGCCCGGCAACAAGAACCCCCGCCCTCCGATGAGTGACGAGCCGCCGGAGTTCGAGGACTTCAAGACCTACGCGCACCAAGCCCCCGTCGCGACGGCAGGTCGCATGGCCAAGCGAATGTTCACCCGCGGCACGTGGCCCGAGGCGAGGCGCGTCAAGGAACTGCTCCAGACGGAGACCATCGGTGGGGTCCTGCTGCTCATGGCTGCCGTGGCTGCGCTGACGTGGGCGAACTCGCCGTGGAGCCACAGCTATGAGGTGCTGCGCGACGCGCACATCGGCCCGCACTTCCTCGGGCTCAACATGTCCGTCGCGCACTGGGCGGCCGACGGTCTGCTCGCACTGTTCTTCTTCGTCGTCGGCCTCGAGCTCAAGCACGAGTTCGTCGTCGGCGATCTCAAGAACCCCTCGGCTGCGGCGGTTCCCGTCATCGCGGCCGTGTGCGGCGTCGCCGTCCCCGCTCTCATCTACGCCGCCATCAATGCCGGTGGCGACGGCGCGCAGGGGTGGGCGATCCCGACGGCCACCGACATCGCGTTCGCGCTGGCGGTGCTCGCCGTCATCGGCTCGCACCTGCCGACGGCGTTGCGTTCGTTCCTGCTCACCCTCGCGGTCGTCGACGACCTCATCGCCATCACGATCATCGCGATCTTCTACAGCCACGGCTTCTCGCTGACGTGGCTCGTCGCGGCCATCGTGCCGATCGCGCTCTTCGGCGTCGCCGTTCAGCGGGGCCTCAAGAACCCCGTCGTCCTCGGAGTGCTCGCCATCGCCGCGTGGGTGTGCGTGCTCAACTCGGGCATCCACGCGACGATCGCCGGTGTCGTCCTCGGCCTGCTCGTGCCGGTCAAGGGCAAGCACGCGATCGCCGACCGCATGGAGCAGCGCCTGCACCCCTACTCCGCCGGTTTCGCGGTGCCCGTCTTCGCGTTCTTCTCGACGGGCGTCACCGTCGTCGGCACGAGCATCACCGACACGCTGACGGACGCCGTGACGATCGGCGTCATCGCCGGGCTCGTGCTCGGCAAGGCGGTCGGCATCTTCGGCAGCACGTTCCTCGTCAGCAAGTTCACACGCGCCGAACTCGACGACAACCTCACGTGGAGCGACGTCTTCGGCCTCAGCCTGCTCGGCGGCATCGGCTTCACCGTCAGCCTGCTCATCGGTGAACTCGCGTTCGGATCAGGCAGTTCCTCCGACGACCACGTCAAGATCGGCGTCCTGCTCGGCAGCCTGCTGTCGGCTGCGCTCGCCAGCATCGTGCTGGCACGACGCAACCGCGTCTACGCCCAGCTCGCCGAGGAGGAAGAGCGGGACGACAACCACGACGGCATCCCCGACGTCTACCAGCGCCCCAGCACTGCCTGACCCGCCCGCAGCCCACCGACACGCCTCATCCTGTGGCCCGGTGGGCGCGAAACCCCACGAATCGGTAGTCTGTGGGGCAAGTACGAATTGTCTGACGCGCCAGGCCACCTCACTCGAGCTCGAGCGAGTGCCTGCTGACAGGAGAAAACCCCATGGCTCTCAACACCACGCGAGGCACCGAGCGCACGCTGGGTCAGCTCGTCTCGGACGCCACCACCGACCTGCAGAACATCGTCAAGGGTGAGATCGACCTCGCGAAGGTCGAGATCAAGGCGGATGCGCAGAAGGCCGGCAAGGGCGGCGGGATGCTCGCTGCGGCGGGCGTCCTTGCACTCTTCATGCTCGGCTTCCTGCTGACGTCCCTCGCCTACGGCCTGTCGAACATCTTCGGCTGGAACCCGTGGGCCGGATTCCTCATCGTCGCCGGCATCCTCGCCGTCGTCGCCGCGGTGCTCGCGCTCATCGGCATCAAGGCCCTCAAGAAGATCAAGGGCAAGCCCGAAAAGACGATCGAGAACGCGCAGGCGACGGTCGCGGCCATCAAGCCCGCCAAGTGATCCACCACGTCTGACGCTCTCGTCGGACGCTCGACGAAGGCGGCTCCCCATGCGGGGGGCCGCCTTCGTCATACCCGCACGATCTGGACGCCCCCAGGAACGCCACCGCTCCAGGCGACAGCCGACGTCAGCGCAGGAACCGCTGCGGCACCTGACGGCGGTCGCCGGTGTTCCAGGCGCGGGTGAGCCCCGCAGCGGTGAGCACGGCGTCGAGCAGGAACGCTGTGAAACCCCACACGTACAGCCCGTCGACGGTGAACGCCGGCCCGGCGAAACCGCGCGGATGCGTCGCGGTGTGGCGATTGGCCGGATCGACGAGGTCGCTGACGCGCACCCGCGCGACGTGTGCCACCTCGATCGGGTCGAGCGCGGCGACCGGCGACGGCTGCTGCCACCACGCCAGCACCGGCGTGACGGCGAAGTTCGTCACCGTCAGCGCGACGGGTGCCAGCGCTCCGAGCACCTCGACGCCCGCCGGCGACAGACCGATCTCCTCGTGCGCCTCACGCAGCGCCGTGGCGACGGCGTCCGCGTCGTCGTGCTCGACTCCCCCGCCGGGAAACGAGACCTGCCCCGCATGCGTGCGCATCGCATCCGCGCGCTGGGTGAGGACGACATCGACGCCCCCGCCCTGCTCGTCGAGCGACTCGAGCCCCGCCATCGCGCCGTCCGTCGGCCCGAAGAGGATGAGGACGGCCGACTCACGGGCCCCGGGCTCCGGCGACGGCCAGGCACCGCGCAGCCGGTCCGACGAGCCGAGCTCGTGGACACGATGCAACCAAGCCGGCGCCTCGGACGCGTCCGTCATCACGCGAGCCCCGAGTGCCGCGGGACGGTCGGAGTGCCCCGATGCCCGGTCGAGAACGAGGCGTCGGGTTCAGCGCCGTCGACGAGGAGGCCGACGAGGGCCTCACCGCCCTTCGGCACGGCCAGTTCGTACTTGAGCAGCTTGCGGGCTGCATCGGCGTCGATCTCCCCCTCGCCGAACGACGGGCACCACTGCGCCACCGGGCAGACCCCACAAGCCGGGCGGCGGGCGTGGCAGATGCGCCGGCCGTGGAAGATGACGACGTGGCTGAGCATCGTCCAGTCCTTCTTCGGGAACAGCGCACCTACCTCGGCCTCGACCTTGACGGGGTCTTCGGACGTCGTCCACCCGAACCGGCGCGCGAGCCGCCCGAAGTGCGTGTCGACGGTGATGCCGGGCACGCCGAACGCGTTGCCGAGCACGACGTTCGCCGTCTTGCGGCCGACGCCGGGCAGGGTCACGAGGTCGTCGAGCCGGCCGGGCACCTCACCGTCGAAGCGCTCGACGATGTCCTGGCTCAGCTTGATGACGGCGCGCGTCTTGGCCCGGTAGAACCCCGTCGGACGCAGGATCTCCTCCATCTCGGCCGGATCGGCGCCCGCGAGCGCCGCGGCGTCGGGGTAGCGCGCGAACAGCACCGGCGTCACCTTGTTGACGCCGACGTCGGTGGTCTGCGCCGAGATGACGGTGGCGACGAGCAGTTCGAGCGGCGACTCGAAGTCGAGTTCGGCTCGCGCGTACGGGTACTGGGCGATGAGCGTGCGGTAGATGCGACGCGCCTGTCGCACGAGCGCCGTGTGCGTCTCGGGGCGCGCGGCAGCACGACGCGGCATCCTGCGCGCGGGCGACGTCGAGGGCCCTGACGAGGAGGCCGCCGGGCCAGCGTCGCCGGCCGGAACGGACGGGGAAGAACTCATGCTCACACCCTAGAACGCAGCGCTGACAACCCCCTCCGACGGCCCGTGGGTGGGGGCCGTCACATCACGTCGCCCAGCAGTAAACAGCTGTGCTGTGCGGCCCGTCACGCGAAACGTGGCAGGATGGAGAGGTGGACATCGATGTTGTGCGTCAGGCCCCCCTCTTCGCTGCGCTGAGCGACGAGGATGCGCAGGCTCTTCTTCAGCGCATGTCGCGTGCGCGCATCGAACGTGGTGACGTGCTGTTCGAGGAGGGCGAGCCCGGCGATCGGCTCTACGTCATCACCTCCGGCAAGGTGAAGCTCGGCCGCCGCTCCCCCGACGGCCGCGAGAACCTGCTCGCCGTACTCGGCCCCGGCGAGATGTTCGGTGAGCTCAGCCTCTTCGACCCGGGCGCCCGCACGACGACGGCGACCGCCGTCGCCGGCACCGACCTCGTCGGGCTCGGGCACGCCGAGCTCACCGAGTTCGTCTCGACGCGCCCCGAGGTCGCCGTCAAGCTGCTCGGTTCGATCGCGCGCCGCCTGCGCCGCACCAACGAGGCGCTCGGCGACCTCGTCTTCACCGACGTTCCCGGCCGCGTCGCCAAGGCGCTGCTCGACCTGGCGAGCCGCTTCGGCCGTCAGGTCGACGGTGGAGTCCTCGTCGCACACGACCTGACGCAGGAGGAGCTGGCGCAACTCGTCGGTGCCTCGCGCGAGACGGTCAACAAGGCCCTCGCCGACTTCGCCGGACGCGGCTGGCTCAAGCTCGAGGCACGCGCCGTCACGCTGCTCGACGTCGAGCGTCTGCAGCGACGCGCTCGCTGAGGCTCCCCCACGCGTCGAAGGCCGCCCCACCGAATCGGTGGGGCGGCCTTCGACGTCCGTCAGTGCTTGATTCAGACTTCGCCAATACGCGTCAGATGCGCCAACTGCGCCGCGACGACGGCTTCGACGGCGGGGCGCAGGGCCGCGTCGACGCCGCCGTACACACCGTCGATGACGGCGTCGACGCGCGCGGCGTCATCAGCGTCGGACGGTGCCTGGGCGAGCGCGGCCAGCACCTCGTCGAGCCGCTCGTCGCGGTGATGCCGGTATGCGTCGATGACGGCGAGGGCGTCGCCGCCGACGTCGCCGTGCCCGGGTGCCAGCACGGCGCCGGGGGTTGCCTCGAGGGCCGCTTCGAGCACGTCGAGCGTCACGAGGTAGTCGGTGAGGTCGCCGTCGGGGTAGGCGATGAATGAACTGCTGCCGCCGAGCAGCGTGTCGCCGCTGAACAGCACGACATCGCCGTCGCGTTCGAGCACATACCCGACCGAATCCGCAGTATGACCGGGCGCGAAGACGACCTGGACGTCGTCGAAGATCTGCCCGTCGACGAGCGGGATACCCTGGTCGCCGCCCCAGACGCGCGCCGAGCCCCCTGCCTCGGACAGCAGCTCGACGAGCCTCGCCGCGCCGCCCTCGTGATCGTCATGATGATGCGTGAGCAGGACGTCGACGTTACTCACGCCGCGCACCGCGTCGACGACTGCACCGACGTGCCCGTGCTCGTCCGGCCCCGGGTCGATGACGAGCGCGCGCTCGCCGCCGTCGGCAACGCCGTCAGCTCGCGTGATGACATAGCTGTTCGTGCCACTCAGCGTCATTGCGCTCGGGTTGTCGCAGCGCACGTGAAGCACGCCAGGGGGCAGTGGATGCGTGGTCGCCTGGTCGGTCACGGAAGGTGCTCCCTCAGAGGTTGATACGGGCTCGCAGGTACGGGCCGTCGGGGCCCATGAGCGGTTCGGGACGGGTCGGTTCGAACGCTGCAGCTCGCGCCTGCGTCAGGGCCTCGGACGCGCTCACGGCGCGCGTCAGCCGCTCCAGACCGGTGCGGGTCGGCGGCAGGAGCCGGACGTGCCCGGCCGCCATCTCGTCGAGCATCTCCCGCGGGCGCACCCAGCGGCCACGCTGCGACTCACGCGAGACGGCATCGGCGACGGCGCCCTCCGGCAGCAACGCCGTGAAGAACCACGTGTCGAAGCGTCGCTTCTCGAACGGCGGGGTGATCCAGCGGTCGACGGCCGCGACGAGGTCGGCGCGCAGTCGCCGCCCGGCGAGCACGTCGACGAACGTCACCTCGTGCGCCTCGAGGCGCGTGCGTAGCTCGACGTCAGGCCCCGCAGCCTCGGCTGGGCCATCTGTCTCAGCTGCGAGCCCAGCGTCGGCTCCGTCGCCGACTGCGTTCCCGCGTACGTTCGTGTCGACGAGCAGCACGCCCGCCTCCTCGAACAACTCCCGCAGGGCGCACACGACGACGGCGCCTACCGCGTCGGCGTCGATCCCGAGGTCGCGCCCCGCGTCCCCGGCGTCGAAACCGTCGAGCAACCCGGCCTTCACGACGTCCTCATCGGCTGCGTCGACCCGCCCACCGGGAAACACCCACGTCGACGGCGCGAAGTCCATCGTCGAGGCGCGCTCGATCACGAAGACCTCAAGCGGTTCACCGCGCACGAGCATGACGGTGGCCGCCTGCGAGGGCGCCGCCTCGTCGCCCTGCTCGCCCCGGCCGACGGCGTCGAGCCAGCGCATGGCCGACTCGCGGAACGGCCCGATCGGGAACTCGCGCACCTGCGACGACGTGGTCACGGGGCCCCTCAGTCGCGAACGGCGACGGTGATCTCGACCTCGACCGGTGCGTCGAGGGGCAGGACGGCCACGCCGACGGCCGAGCGCGCGTGCACGCCGGCGTCGCCGAAGACATCGCCGAGCAGGTGCGAGGCGCCGTTGACGACGCCCGGCTGGGCCGTGAACGACGGGTCGCTGGCGACGAACCCGACGACCTTGACGACGCGCGTCACGCGATCGAGGTCGCCGATGACGCTCTTGATCGCCGCGAGCGCGTTGAGCGCACACGTACGAGCGAGCTCGCTGGCCTGCTCGGCGCTGACCTCGGCACCGACCTTGCCCGTCAGCGGCAGCTTGCCGGCGACCATGGGCAACTGGCCGGAGGTGTGTACGCGGTCGCCGTCACGAACCGCCGGGACGTATGCGGCGACGGGCGCTGCGACCTCGGGCAGTTCGAACCCGAGCTCCGCGAGACGCTTCTCGATCGCGCTCATCGCTCAGGCCTTGGGGCGCTTGAAGTAGCCGACGAGACCGTTGCCGTCGGGGCCGGGCACGATCTGCACGAGCTCCCAGCCGTCCTCACCGAAGTTGTTGAGGATCTGCTGCGTGGCGTGGACCATGATCGGCGCGGTGAAGTATTCCCATTTCTGCATGCCTCCACCCTAGAGCCACCCACCGCCATCGCGGTCGAAGCGGCCCGAGGCAGACCCCACCCCATGACGGCGCGAGGCCCACCCCAGGACGGGGTGGGCCTCGCGAGCCTGCGTCAGTCGGCGCCCAGCACCTGACGATCAGGGCTTGACGTACAGCGTGATCTTCTTGCCCTTGCCGAGCTTCTGGCCGGCCGCAGGGTCGGTCTTGAACGCCTGGCCGCCGGAGACGTCACCGGAGTTCTGCTTCGACACGGTGACGAGGAAACCGGCCTTCTCGAGTGTCGACTTCGCGTCCGCCTCGCTCTTGCCCTTGACGTCGGGGACACTCACCTCGTCGCCCTGCTTGGTCGCCTTGTCGGGTTCGGCGAGCTTCGCCTTGGGCATGCCCTTCGAGATCGTGTCCATCGTCGCCTTCCACACCGGCGCCGCGATGTCGCCGCCGTACAAAAAGGTGCCGATGTGCTTGCCCCCGATGGAGACGTTCTTGATCGGGTTCTTGTTGTCGAAACCGCGACCCACCCAGACGGCCGTGGAGAGCTGCTTCGTCGAGCCGACGAACCACGTGTGCAGGGATCCGTCGACCGTACCGGTCTTGCCGAAAGCTTCCCGCCCGTCGGCCAGCTTGGCATCGGAGGCGGTGCCGTCGCTGTCGAATACGTGGGTGAAGATCTCCGCCGTTCCGCGAGCCTCCTGCTGGCTGATGACCTGCTTGCACGGCTCGACCTTGAGCGCCACCGGCTTGCCGTTCGCCTGCTTGATCGAGACGACGGGGCGGGGTGCGCAGTACTTGCCGTCCGCCGCGACGGTGGCGAACGCGTTGGCCATCATCATCGGCGAGGACGAGTCGGAGCCGAGCACGATCGACGAGGGGTCGCGCCGGATGTCGCGCCACCCGCCCGTCTTGAGGTCACGGGCCTGAACACCCATGAGTTTGAAGGTGTCCCGCACCTTGCACGGCCCCAGCGACGCCACGAGGGCTCCGAAGGCGGTGTTGACCGATTCGGCGGTGGCCTTGCTCAGGCTCATCGGGCCGGACGGCACCGGGTGGTCGTTTCCGACGGACCAGTTGCCGGCACCCTGACCGCACTGGCCGGGGAACGTCTTCGACGTGAAGTTGTAGACCGGGCGCCCGTCCTTCGTGCCGTTCATGGCGGGAACGTTCACCGTCGAGTCGACGGCGCGGCCCTGACGCATCGCCTCGACGATGGCGAAGATCTTCGCCGTCGAACCGATGGGGAAGCCCGAGCGGACCCAGTCGACGGACGTCGAGAAGTGGTTCGATCCGGCGACGTCGTACTTGGCGTTCTGCGACATGGCCTGGACGAGACCCGTGCCGGGTTCGATGATGACGCCCGCTGCCTGCACGTCCGCGCCGTTGCCGACGGGAACGCGCTTCTTGAGGTTCGAGTCGAGGGCCGACATCTTCTTCGGGTCGAGCGAGGTCTGGATCGTCAGGCCGCCGGTCTTCAGCTTGGCGAGGCGCTCCTTGCGGTTCGCGCCGAGCGCGGGCTGGTCGGCGACCCAGTCGGTGACATAGTCGCAGAAGTACGGGTACTTGCTGCCCTGGCAGCCACCGCCACCGCCACCGGCGATGTTCGTCACGTGAGTCTGCAGCGGGCTGGCGATGGCCTTCTCACCGTCGGCCTTGCTCACGCGCCCCTGCTTGATCATCTTCTCGAGCACGATGTTGCGGCGCTTCACCGCAGCCTTGGGGTTGTGCACCGGGTCGGTCGAACCAGGCAGGTTGACGACGCCCGCGAGCGTGGCGGCCTCGGGCAGCGTCAGATCCTTCGCCGGATGGCCGAAGTAGTGCTGGGAAGCGGCCTCGATGCCGTACGTGCCGTCACCGAAGAAGACGAGGTTGAGGTAGCTCGTGAGGATCTGATCCTTCGTGTGCGTCTTCTCCAGCTCGACCGCCATCTTGAGCTGCTTGATCTTGCGGACATAGGCGTCGGTGCCGTGCTGCGCGACGGCCTTCTTCGCCTCCTCCTTGTCGCCGCTCTCGATCGCGGCGCGCTGCGCGGCGACCTTGACGTACTGCTGCGTCAGCGTCGAGGCGCCCTGCGTGCTCGAGGAGACGAGGTTCGCGGCGACAGCGCGCAGGATGCCGCGCTGGTCGAGCGCGCCGTGGTCGTAGAAGCGCTCGTCCTCGATGGCGACCTGCGCGTCCTTCATCACCTTCGGGATGGCCGACGACGGCACCACGATGCGGTTCTCGTCATACGGGGTGGCGATGACGGAGCCGTCCTTCGCCAGGATCTTCGACTGCTGGCTCAACGCGTTTTCGGTGAGCGTGCCCGACATGTCGTCGAACTCCTTGACGCCACCCTTGACGCTCGCGCCCGCGAGGCCCGTGGCGGGGATGAGCAGGCCCGCGAAGAGCAGGCCCAGCGCCATCGAGGTGGCGACGAACGCGCCGAGGAGGCTGAGAACCGAGCCCATCGCAGAACGCTGACGGCCACCGTCAGATTTCTTCCGGGCTTGCTTCTTGGCCGACGCATCGGCGCCAGGAGACTTTCCACGCATGCCGCTCAGCGTATCGGGGCAGCCTGTCAAAGCCTTCGAGGCGTGGTTCGGCGCGCCCCGCGCCGACCGCGTGTACTAACGTTTTTGGTACTCAATCCCCATGGAAACTCACCAGTAACCACGCCTACTGTGCGTATAGCAACCTTTGTATGTGGCGCACGCCACACCGTCATCCGCACCAACAAGGGGAGGGCACCGATGACGATCATGGCCGAAGAAGAGATGCAGACGCCCGTCTGGGACGACAACTGGGCCGCCCGCGCCCAGTGCGCCGCGGCGGCACCTGACGAACTGTTCGCCAAGGGGGCTGCGCAGCAGTCGGCGAAGACGATCTGTCAGCGCTGCCCCGTCGTCGCCGAATGCCTCGCCGACGCGCTCGACAACCGCACCGAGTACGGCGTCTGGGGCGGCATGACGGAGCGTGAGCGCCGCGCGCTGCTGCGTCGCCGTCCGGACGTCAAGTCGTGGGCGACCCTGTTCAAGATGGCGCGCGCCGACGAGGCCGCCGCAGGCATCCGCCGCGAGAGCTGAGACGTGCACGAACGCTGAGGGCCGTGCCGACCGCTGGGGTCGGCACGGCCCTCACCGCCATTCGGGCACCTGAGCCCGCAGCAAGTGATCAGCCCGCGAGCGCCTTCTTGACGGCCGCCGCGACGCGCCCACCCTCTGCCTGCTCGCCGATCTTGGGCTTGACGACGCCCATCACCTTGCCCATGTCTTTCATGCCGGATGCGCCCGTGGCGCTGACGGCCTCGGCGACGATCGCGTCGATCTCGTCGTCGCTCAGCTGCTTCGGCAGGTACCCCTCGAGGCAGGCGAGTTCCGCGTTCTCCTTCTCGGCGAGCTCGGTGCGCCCGGCGCCGACGTAGGCGTCAGCCGCCTCGCGGCGCTTCTTCGCCTCCTTGACGATGACGGCGAGCACCTCGTCATCGCTCAACTCACGGTGCTCCTTGCCTGCGACCTCGGCGTTCGACACGGCCGTCAGGACCATGCGCAACGTCGCGCTACGCACCTGATCGCGCTCGCGGATCGCGTCGGTCAGGTCGGTGTGGAGAGTGGCCTTCAAGGTGGTGGCACCGGTTGCGTTCATGCGGTCATTCTTCCACCCCGGTGCGAGAATCCCCGCATGAGTTTCCCCGCCCGCCCCCTCCCCCGCGCGCTGTCGCTGGCCGCTGCAGGCACGGCCGCCGGCGGTACGGCGGCGCTGGCCTGGGCCTCGCTCATCGAGCGCAACTGGTACGCGCTGCGCCGCGTCGAGATGCCGGTGCTCGCCCCCGGGACGGCGCCGCTGCGGGTGCTGCACGTCAGCGACCTGCACATCGTGCCGCGTCAGGAACGACGCATCCAGTGGGTGCGTCAGCTCGCGCGGCTCGAACCCGACTTCGTCATCAACACCGGCGACAACCTCAGCGACGAGCACGCCATCCCCGCTGCGCTGCGCGCGATGGGGCCGCTCATGGAGCTTCCCGGCGCGTTCGTCTTCGGTTCGAACGACTACTTCTACCCCAAGCTCAAGAACCCCCTGCGCTACTTCGACGACTCGCATGCCAAGGGCGCGGCGATGCAGACGGGTGAGTTCGACATCGCCCAGTTGCGTGACGGTTTCACCGCGGGCGGCTGGCTCGACCTCACGCATCGACGCGAGCGGGTGCGGGTGGGGGCTGACGGCGTGGCGCTGGAGCTTCTCGGCGTCGACGACCCGCACCTCGAGTACGACGACTACGCGCAGGTCGCCGGTGAGGCCGCGTCGCGCCGAGGTGAGGTGGCCGCGACGATCGGCGTCGTCCACGCGCCGTACACGCGCGTGCTCGACGCGATGACGGCCGACGGCGCGGACGCCGTCATCGCCGGTCACACGCACGGCGGGCAGCTGTGCGTGCCGTTCCACGGCGCGCTCGTGACGAACTGCGACCTCGACACCTCGCGCGTCAAGGGCGTCTCGCGCTGGTGGCCCGGCGCGTCCGGCGTCGACTCGACGCAGGCCGTGCCGATCGGGCCGGGTGCGCTCGCAACGGACGGCTCGCCCCTCGACTCCGCCGCCGAGATCGGCGAGCGCTTCGACGTCCTCGACGCCCACCGCGTGCACAACGACTCGGTCTCGCGCTCGGAGGCTACGGCGCGCGAACGGCGCCGCACCGCGCTGCCGTCGTCCGCCGCGCCCGACGACGCGGCGTGGCTGCACGTCTCCGCCGGGCTCGGACACAACAAGTACACGCCCGTGCGCTTCGCCTGCCGTCCCGAGGCGACACTCATCACGCTGACGGCGAAGGCGCACTGACGAGCCCTGCGCGGCGCGTCAGCGCAGCACGTAGCCGATGCCGGGTTCGGTGACGATCCAGCGCGGGAGGGACGGTTCGGGTTCGAGCTTGCGACGCAGCTGCCCGCAGTAGACGCGCAGGTAGTTCGACTCGCGCCCGTACTGCGGCCCCCACACGGCGCGCAGCAGTTGTTCGTGCGGCACGACGCGCCCGCGGTGGCGCGCGAGTTCGGCGAGCAGGCGCCACTCCGTCGGCGTGAGGTGGACGGCCCCCGTCGGCCCGCTCGCCTCGTACGTCGTGAAGTCGAGCGAGAAGTCCGCGGTGACGACGGGCGCCGGGCCGGACGGTTCGGCGCCGCCTCGCCGCAGCGCGGCCCGCACGCGCGCCATGAGCTCCTCGATGCCGAACGGTTTCGTCACGTAGTCGTCGGCACCCTCGTCGAGCGCCTCGACCTTGTCATCGGCTTCCTGACGAGCCGACAGCACGATGACAGGCACGCTCGAGCTCTGACGCAGTTGGCGCAGCACGTCGACGCCGTCGAGGTCGGGCAGGCCGAGGTCGAGGACGACGAGGTCGGGCATCGCGTCTGCGCACGTGCTGAGGGCATCGAGGCCGCACCCGACGGTCTCGACGTCCAAGCCGCGCGCCTTGAGGTTGATGCGCAGCGTCCGCGCGATCGTCGGGTCGTCGTCGACGACGAGCACTCGTTCACTCATGACTCACCGCGCGTGGTTGCGTCTGCGAACCGGGTATCGACCGGCTGGTCGGCCTCAGCGTCCTGGGGCCGGGCCTCGGGCGCCGACTCGGGTTCCGATTCAGCGCCGGGCTCGGCCTCGCTCGTCGCACCCGCTGCGTTCGCCACGGCCGGCAGGACGATGACCATCGTGACACCTCCACCGGGAGTGGTCTCCGCCTCCAGCATGCCGCCCATCGCCTCCGTCAGGCCGCGCGCGACGGCGAGACCGAGCCCGATGCCGTCACCCGCGGGTGCGTCGCCGTAGCGCTGGAAGGGCCGGAATATCTCTTCGCGCGCCTCGTCGGGGATGCCCGGGCCGTGGTCGGCGACGCGTAGTTCGACGCGCGGGCCGAGCGCACTCGTCGTCACGACAACGCCGTCGCTGCCGCCGTGACGCAGGGCGTTCTCGAGGACGTTCGCGAGGACGCGGTCGAGCAGGCCGGGGTCGGCGACGACGTGGCGCGCGGCGTCGTCGAGGTGCCAGGTGACGCGATCGGGTGTCTCGAGGGCGCGCACCGCGGGTGTGACGACCTCGGCGAGGTCGATCTCGCGCGGGTTCGCGACGAGCGCGCCGGTCTGCAGCCGTGAGGCGTCGAGCAGGTTGCCGATGAGCGCATCGAGCCGATCGGCCGACGTCTCGACGGCTTCGAGCAGTTCCGCCTGGTCCTCCGGCGAGAACGTCACCTCGTCGCTGCGCAGGCTGCCGACGGCGGCCTTGATGCCGGCCAGGGGCGTGCGCAAATCGTGGGAGACGGCGGACAGCAGCGCGGTGCGCGCCTTGTTGTCGCGCACGAGGGTGTCGGCCGACTCGGCGAGGTCGAGCAGCGCTCGACGGTGCAGCACGGCCGCCGCGTGCATCGCGTACGCCCCCAGCAGCCGCTGCCGCTCGGCGGGGACGGGGCGCCCCACGAGGACGAGGTCGTGCTCGTCGTCGATGCGCTCGACCGTCGTCTTCTCGCGCGGCAGCGCCTGCGCGGCGACGTCGCTGTAGCCGTCCGTCGAGGCGATGACGCTGCGACCCGGCCCGCGGGTGCGCACGACGGCCGCCGCGTCCTGGTCGAACATCTCGAGCGAGCGCGTGAGCAGCAGCGCGAGCTGGTCGGCGGAGGACAGCATCGTGTGGCTGAGTTCGGCGAGCGCCGTCGCCTCCTGGTGCGAGGCGCTGACGTCGGCGGCCCGGCGGGCGCTCGCGTGGACGACGAGCGAGACGGCGGCGCCGATGACGACGAAGAGCACGAGCGCGACGACGTTCTGTGGGTCGGAGATCGTCAGCGTGCCGATGGGCGGGGTGAAGAACCAGTTGATGAGCAGGGACGACAGCACACCGGCCGTGATCGCGGGCGCCATCCCGCCGATGAGCGCGACGACCACGGTGAGCAGCAGGTACAGCTGCACGATGAGCGGCAGCCCGACACCGGAGCGCAGCGGCACGAGCAGGGCGCTCAGCAGCGCCGGGGCGGTCACCGAGGTGAGGAAGCCGAGCCGCACCCGGCGCGTCGACAACCCCTCGCGTTCGGTCGGTGACGAGCCCACGTGCGCGAGCTCGTGGGTGACGACGTGGACGTCGATGTCCTCGCCCGAACCCGCGATGATGCGCTCGCCCGTGCCGGGACGCAGCATCGCCTGGGCCCGCGAGCGCCGGCTGAGGCCGACGACGATCTGGTCGGCGTTGACGCCGCGCGCGTAGTGCAGGACGGCCTCGGCCGCGTCGGGCCCGCTGACGGTGTGGAACGTCCCGCCGAGCTCTTCGGTGAGGCGTCGCAGGCCGCTGACGACGTCGGCCTCGGCGGTGCGCAGGCCGTCGTCGCGCACGACGAAGACGGCGTGCATCTCGCCGCCGCTGCCGCGCGCGGCAATGCGGGCGGCGCGGCGCAGCAGCGTCGCGCCCTCGCGCCCACCGGAGAGGGCGACGACGACACGGTGACGTGTCGGCCACGTACCGACGATGTCATGGTCGCTGCGGTAGGCCGTCAGGCTCTCCTCGACGCGGTCGGCGAGCCACAGCAGCGCGAGCTCGCGCAGGGCCGTCAGGTTGCCCTGGCGGAAGTAGTTGGCGAGCGCCGCGTCGACCTTCTCCGGCTTGTAGACGTTGCCGTGCGCCATCCGCCGACGCAGTGCCTCGGGCGCCATGTCGATGAGTTCGACCTGCTCGGCGCGCCGGACGACGACATCCGGCACCGTCTCGCGCTGCAGCACGCCGGTGATGGCGAACGCCGCGTCGTTGAGCGATTCGAGGTGCTGGATGTTGACGGTGGAGACGACGTCGATGCCCGCCGCGAGCAGGTCCTCGACGTCCTGCCACCGCTTCTCGTGGCGGCCGCCCGGCACGTTGGTGTGCGCGAGTTCGTCGACGAGCGCGACCTGCGGCGCGCGCCGGAGCACGGCGTCGAGGTCCATCTCCTCGAGCGTCGCGCCCCGGTACTCGCGCCGCAGTCGCGGCATGACCTCGAGGCCCTCGAGCGCGACGGCCGTCGCCGTGCGCCCGTGGGTCTCGCAGAAACCGACGACGACGTCCGTTCCCCGCCCGGCCCGGCGTCGGCCCTCGACGAGCATCGCCATGGTCTTGCCGACGCCGGGGGCCGCACCGAGGTAGATGCGCAACGTGCCTCGTGTCATGCGTCCATCTTCTTCTGCCGTCGCGGTTTCCGCCCGCTCAGCGAGCAGCGCGTTGCGCGAGTGCGATGTTGAGGTCGAGCACGTTGACCCGTTCGGCGCCGAGGTAGCCCAGGGCCGGCTTCTCGATGTGGGCGTCGATGACCTTCTCGACGTCGGCGACGCTCATCCCGCGGGCCGCGGCGATCCGCGGTGCCTGCCAGCGGGCATAGGCGACGCTGATGTCCGGGTCGACGCCGCTGCCGCTCGCGGTGAGGGCGTCGTCCGGGATCGGGCCCGTCGCGTTCGGGTTGGCCTTCGTCAGCGCCGCACGACGCTCGGTGATCGCCTTCTTCTGCTCGTCGGCGTTCTGGCCGAGGTTCGAGCCGCCGCTCTCGGCGCCGGGGGCGTCGACGGCGGACGGGCGCGCCGCGAACCACTTCGCGTCGCTCGTGGGTTGGCCGATGAGACTGGAACCCACCTCGCGACCCTCGGCGCGGACGATCGAGCCGTCCGCCCGGGCCGGCATCGCCCGCGCCACGCCCGTGACGAGCAACGGGTAGGCGATGCCGAGGACGACGGTGAGGACGAGGAGCGCACGAAGCGCGGCCCAACCCTGACGAAGAACGAACATGTCACTTCACTCCCGGGGTGACGGACAGGACGAGGTCGATGAGCTTGATGCCCACGAAGGGCGCGATGACGCCGCCGACGCCGTAGACGAGCAGGTTGCGGCGCAGCATCGCGGCGGCACCGAGCGAGCGGTACGCCACGCCCTTGAGCGAGAGCGGGATGAGCGCGACGATGACGAGGGCGTTGAAGATGACCGCCGACAGCATCGCCGACTCGGGGCTGTGCAGATGCATCATGTTGAGCTTGCTCAGGCCCGGGAAGATGACGACGAACATCGCGGGGATGATCGCGAAGTACTTCGCGACGTCGTTGGCGATCGAGAACGTCGTCAGCGCTCCGCGGGTGATGAGCAGCTGCTTGCCGATGGCGACGACGTCGATGAGCTTCGTCGGGTTGGAGTCGAGGTCGACCATGTTGCCGGCCTCCTTCGCCGCCGACGTGCCTGTGTTCATCGCCACGCCGACGTCGGCCTGCGCGAGGGCGGGCGCGTCGTTCGTGCCGTCACCGGTCATCGCGACGAGACGTCCGCCTTCCTGCTCGGCCTTGATGAGGCGCATCTTGTCCTCGGGCGTCGCCTCGGCGAGGAAGTCGTCGACCCCCGCCTCCTTCGCGATCGCGGCGGCCGTCAGCGGGTTGTCGCCCGTGATCATGACGGTGCGGATGCCCATCTCGCGCATCTGCGCGAAACGCTCGGCCATGCCGGGCTTGACGACGTCCTTGAGGTGGATGACGCCGAGCATCCGGGCGGTGCCGTCGGCGTCACGCTCGGCGACGACGAGTGGCGTGCCGCCGGCCTGGCTGATCGCCTCGACACGAGCGTCGATGTCGTGCGCCATGTGGCCGCCCAGCTCGTGCACCCACGCGGCGACGGCCGAGCCGGCGCCCTTGCGGATGGCGCTGCCGTCGGGCAGGTCGATACCGGACATGCGGGTCTGCGCGGTGAACGGAACGGTGACGACGTCCGCGATCTCGGTCGCCGTGAACCCTTCTGCCGCAGCGTATTCGACGATCGACCGGCCTTCGGGCGTCTCGTCGGCGAGCGACGACAGGCAAGCGGCGCGGACGAGATCCGCGCGCGAGACACCCTCGACGGGGACGACGTCACCGGCGCGGCGGTTGCCGTAGGTGATCGTGCCGGTCTTGTCGAGCAGCAGCGTCGAGACGTCACCTGCGGCCTCGACGGCGCGCCCCGACATCGCGAGCACGTTGTGCTGCACGAGGCGATCCATGCCGGCGATGCCGATGGCGGACAGCAGCGCACCGATCGTCGTCGGGATGAGGCAGACGAGCAGCGCGACGAGGACGACGAGCGACATGTCGTGGCCCGAGTAGCTCGCCATCGGCCAGATCGCCATGACGGCGAGGACGAAGATGATTGTCAGCGTCGTCAGCAGGATGCCGAGGGCGATCTCGTTCGGCGTCTTCTGCCGTTCGGCGCCCTCGACGAGCGCGATCATGCGGTCGATGAACGTCTCACCGGGCTTGCTCGTGATCTCGACGACGATGCGGTCCGACAGCACCGTCGTACCGCCGGTGACGGCGCAGCGATCGCCACCCGATTCGCGGATGACGGGCGCCGACTCACCGGTGATGGCCGACTCGTCGACCGTCGCGACACCGTCGACGACGTCGCCGTCACCGGGGATGACCTCGCCGGCCTCGACGACGACGCGGTCGCCGACGCGCAGTTCGGTGCCGGGCACGCGCTCCTCGCCGCCGTGCGGCATGAGGCGGCGGGCGATGGAGTCGACGCGGGTCTGACGCAGGGTGTCGGCCTGCGCCTTGCCGCGCCCTTCAGCGATGGCCTCGGCGAGGTTGGCGAACAGGATCGTCAGCCACAACCAGATCGTGACGGAGATCGAGAACACCGACGGGTGGATGATCGACAGCACCGTCGTGAGCACCGAGCCCACCCAGACGACGAAGATGACGGGGGTGCGCACGAGGTGGCGCGGGTCGAGCTTGCGCAGGGCGTCCGGCGCCGATTCGAGGGCCGTAAGGGCGAGTGATGCGTTCACGAGAGGGCCTCCGCGATCGGGCCGAGAGCGAGTGAGGGGAAGAAGGTCAGCCCGGCGACGATGACGATGATGCCGACGAGCAGACTGGTGAAGACGGGCCCGCGGGTCGGCATCGTGCCGGCCGTGGCGGGGCGCCGCTGCTGCGAGACGAGCGCGCCGGCGACGGCGAGCACGAGCACGATGGGCAGGAAGCGTCCGAGGAACATGCACGCCGCGAGCGTGAGGTTGAGGTACGGCTGGTCGGCCGCCAGGCCCGCGAAGGCGGAACCGTTGTTGTTCGACGCCGACGTGTAGGCGTACATCATCTCGCTCAGGCCGTGCGGGCCGTGGTTGAGCAGGGCGTCCTTCGCGACCGGCAGCACGACACCGGCGGCGGTGAACATCAGCACGAGCGCGGGCATGACGACGACGGCGAGCGCCGAGTACGTGATCTCGCGTCGGCCGATGGCCTTGCCGAGCAGTTCGGGCGTGCGTCCGACCATGAGGCCGGCGATGAAGACGGTGAGCAGCGCGAAGATGATGATGTTGTACAGGCCGGTGCCGACGCCGCCGGGCGAGACCTCACCGAGCATCATGTTGAGCATCATGAGGCCGCCGCCGAGGGGGCTCATCGAGTCGTGCATCATGTTGACGCCACCGGTCGAGGTGCCCGTCGTCGCGGTGCCGAACAGCACCGATCCGACGATGCCGAAGCGTTGCTCCTTGCCTTCCATCGAGCCGAGCGCACCGCTGGACTCGGCCCAGATGCCGAGGCCGGCGCTCAGGGTGAACAGGGCGCCCATGGCCGTCGTGAACACCGCGCCCTGACGGCGGTCGCCGACCATGAGGCCGTACATCCACGGCAACGAGAAGGGGATCGCGAGCACGAGGAGGATCTCGAACAGGTTCGTCCACGCGTTCGGGTTCTCGAACGGGTGCGCCGAGTTCGCGTTGAAGAAACCGCCACCGTTCGTGCCGAGCAGCTTGATGACCTCCTGGGAGGCGACGGGGCCGCCCTGGATCGTCTGGCTGCCGCCGACGAGCGTCGTCACGTCGTGCGGGCTGCTGAGGTTCTGGATGACGCCGCCCGCGACGAGCACGAGCGCGCCGACGAACGCGATGGGCAGCAGGATGCGGGTGCAGCTGCGCACGAGGTCGACCCAGAAGTTGCCGATCGTCGCGGCGTTGCTGCGCGCGATCGCGCGGCACAGGGCGACGGCGACGGCCATGCCCGTCGCGGCGGAGACGAAGTTCTGCACGTTCAGGCCGGCCATCTGGACGGTGTACCCGGCGCCCGACTCACCGCCGTAGCTCTGCCAGTTCGTGTTCGTCGTGAACGACACGGCCGTGTTGAAGGCCGTGTGCCAGTCCTGGCTGCGCCCCAGGCCCCAGGGCAGGACGCCCTGCGCCATGATGAGCGCGAACAGCAGCACGACGGACGCGACGCCGAACATGACGCTGGCGACGGCGTACGTGCGCCAGCCCTGCTCGACGCGCGGGTCGACGCCGACGGCCCGGTAGATGAGGCGCTCCGGCGCCCAGTCATTCTCATCCGTGAAGCAGCGGTACATCCAGGTGCCGAGCGGCACGTGGACGAACGCCAGCAGCAGCGCGATGGTGGCGATCATGCAGATCGCCTGAAGAGTGACGTTCATGTGCGCGGCCCTCAGAACTTCTCGGGCCGGATGAGGGCGTACAGCAGGTACCCCAGCAGTGCGAGGGCGATGATGCCCGCGATGACGATTTCGATCATGGATCGAGCGTGCAACCGCCCCGGCGGCGCACCGCTCGTCTTGAGGTCGCCTTGTCGCGTCTTGACGCGTTCTTTACGTCAGGCTCTTCCCCTGCGTCGCTGCCCCGGCGTTCAGGGGCGCGGTGCGAAACCGGGCTGCACCTCGACGAGCCAGTCGAACGAGCGCGGGATCTTGCGCGTCCACACCGACAGGCGGTGGCCGCCGCCCTGCGCGATGCGCGCCGTGACGTCGGTGGGCCGCTTCACCACGGTGAGGAACTCCTTGACGGAGGGGTAGCTCACCTTGTCGGCGTCGGAGGCGAACAGCCACAGCGACACGGGCACCGGGTTGGCTTTCTCCAGGGCGATGAGGTCGTAGCTGCGCGCCTGCGGCGAGTTGGGGGAAACGGCGGGTGGCCGTCGAACTGCGGACGGAAGTAGCCCTGGTAGGCGACGGCGGCGCCGAACGTCGCGGGGTGCTTCATCGTCAGCATCGAGGCGCACCATCCGCCGAGGGAGTACCCCCACGTCGCCCACGACCCGCGCCCGGGCGCGACGGCGAAGGTGTGTTTCACCCACGTCGGCAGCGTGGAGGCGAGCCACGTCTCGGTCTGCAGGCCGTGCGGGTCGTCGATGCACTCCGTGTCGTCGTCGAGGGTGCGGTTGAGTTGCGGCACGACGACGATGGGCGCGGCGATGCGGCGGTCGCTGACAGCCCTGTCGACGCGTGTAGAGGTGGTCGAGCTTGCTGTACGTCTCTGGGCTGCCCGGCAATCCGTGCATCGCGACGATGACGAGGTGACGCGTCGCGGAGTGTTGGTCGTACCCCACCGGCAGCTGGACGTACACCTTGCGCGACGCGGTGGGGCGCCCGTCGGCGTTCTTCGGGCCCGGGATCTCGCACTTCTGCAGGCGCTGACCCGGCTGCGGCAGCGCGGGCAGGGCGTGCGGCGTCGTCGGCGCCGTCGGGGTGGCGCTCGCGGAGGGGCCTGCTGATCCAGGGCGGGCGCCGGCGTGGGCGCGCCGTAGTGACGCGGCGTGTCCGCAGGCGAGTCGCCGAGCAGGTCACCCCAACTCGTGTAGAACGCCTACTCGTTGTTGACAGGGCACCGACGAGCGCGAGCGTGGTGAACAGTGCCGTCAGGCCGAGGCGCGACAGCGCCTGCATCCACGGCTTGCGCCCCCCACGAGCCTCCCCGGACGATGACGACGAGAACGAGTGCCGCGGCGCAGCCGAGCACGATCGGCAGCCACGTCCCGTTCAACCCCATGGAGGAAGGGTGAGGACTCATCTGGGGAATTGCCCGTGAGCCCCGCTGGGAGAACGCTCCGAATCGTGGTGTGCGTCACGTGGAGGGCGTCGACGTCCGATCGGACGCGGCGTCGGCGTCGCCCTCGGAGGCGGTGAGGGTCGCGTCGGCGCTGCCCTCGGACGTGGCGGGTGCCGCGGTGATCCACCACGGCGTCGTCCTGCCGGGGCCGTCGCCGTACTGGGCGTCGAGTTCGGCGTCGGCGCGGAGGGCGCTCGCGCGATCGGCGCGCATCCATTCGATGAAGACGGCTGCGAGCAGGGGCAGCCCGACACTCTCGGCGACGGCGAGCAGCGCTCCCCCGGCGAACTTCTGATCGAGCGAGGCGGACATGTCGCCGCGGTAGGTGGAGGCGGACGCGGCGAAGCCGGGGAAGTGCGGCATGAGCAGATCGTGGTGCGTCATGACGAGGATGCCGGGGATCGCGTCGAACAGGCCGTCGACGCAGGCGAGCAGGACGCGCACGCCGGGCCCGGCCCACGCGGGCAGCAGATCGCCGGCGAGCAGGGGCAGCACGACGGTGACGCCGACGACGAGAAGGTGCACGGTGAGCACGATGCGCATCGGCGTGGAGTCGAGCGCGGCCTGCCCGTAGGGCGTGAAGAAGACGACGATGACGCTCACCATCGCGAGGATCGAGCTGACGAACGGGTACATGAGCGCCCGTCCGAGGTGCCCGCCGAGCACTCGGCGCAGCGCCGTCGACCCCGTCGCGCCCTCGATGACGTCGACGGGGCGCGCGAGCGCGAAGCCGGTCGGGATGACGGCGACGAGCAGCGCGACCTGCAGCGCGAACACCCACATGAGGCGCGTCGACCACACCTCGACAGGCCCGCACAGCGTGTAGGCGAGGGCGCCGGCTCCGAACGTCAGGAACCACGCGAGCCACGAGACGTCAGCTCGTCCGCGACGGCGTGCGCGGATCCAGGGGGCGACGTAGCCGATCGTCACGACTGCGACGAGGAGGGTGCCCCATGAGCCCGGTCGCCAGTCGGTCAGCCATGACGAGGCATGCAGTTCGTTCACAGCGGGCATTGTGCGCGCGTCGGCTGGGAGGGCGGTGAACTCGCCTCGGCGGCGGTTTCGAGCGCGCTCGCGTCTCCTCGGGATCGGGCAACTGCGCACTGCGGCCACGACGCACACGGCTGGGCCCGCATTCGGACGGGTACGGCGAAGGCCCCCATCGGCGAACCGATGAGGGCCTTGCTGACGCTGGTCGGGGTGACAGGATTTGAACCTGCGACCTCGTCGTCCCGAACGACGCGCGCTACCAAGCTGCGCCACACCCCGCGACTCTCGTCATGCGCCACCGATGCGATCGGCAGCGACAACAAACCTTACATGCCGCGGCGCGTCGGCGCTAATCGTCTCGGCACCGTCGTCACCGACGCCCGAGCGGCCCGTTCGTGAGCTACGTCATCGTGGGCGCGTCGCCACGTCCATCGGGGTGGCCAGGTCATACCATCAAAGGTCAGGGAGGAACGAACGCCAGGGGGAACAATCGTGGGCACGGACCACGACGGGCCACGCACGCCTCGCGGTCGCGGCACGGCTCGTCGCGACGGCGCCGCGACTGCAGGCCGGAGCGGGAGCGCGGCAGGCAGTCGCGACCGCAACGCAGGTCATGGCGGCGTGCCCTCATCGAGCGATGACCTGCCCGACTGGCTGTTCAGCGCCGACCCGCTGACGTCCCCGCCGCGATCAGCGAACGCTCCCGCAATGTCCTCTCCCGCATCTCGGGAAGCGTCCCCGAGCGCGCGCGTCAAGAACGACGCGGACACGTTGCGCGTCGAGCCGTCGAGGGACATCGTCGAGACGCCGGCGGCCTCGCGCACGACCGTCGGGAAGTCGGTCGACCACACGAACCGAGCGGCCCGCGAGGCGAGCTCTCGGCCTCGGAGACGCCCCACGGACATGCTCGCGAAACCCCCGCGTCAGGCACCCCACCACGCGGAACGGTTGGCCCCGCCGGCTCGCGAATCCGCGGCGAGCAACGCGACGTCAGTGGTCACCGACGCGATGGACGCCACGACAGACCCCACCACGTCGACCGACACGAGCGCCCCGTCCTCGGACGCCGCTCGCACTGACGCCATCACAGGCCCCACCACATCGGCCGACACGAGCGCCCCGTCGTCCTCCGACGCCGTGCAACCAGCCTCCGACGCCGCGCGAGCGACCGTCGCGACTCCGCGGCGCGGCCGGCTGCCGGCCCTCGACGGCGTGCGCGCGCTCGCGGTGTTGGCCGTCATGGCGTTCCACTTCCGGGTGCCCGGGTTCAGCGGCGGTTTCCTGGGCGTCGACATCTTCTTCGTCCTGTCGGGCTACCTCATCACGAGCCAGTTGTGGTCGCGCTGGCCGCTGCGCGGCATCGATCTGAAGGCGTTCTGGGCCGCTCGCGTACGACGCCTCGCGCCCGCCGCGCTGCTCCTGCTCGCCGTGACGACGCTCGTCACGGCGTGTTTCCATCCGTCCGGCCTCGCGCAGCAACTGCGCGATTCGGCGGCGGCGCTGACGTACACGTCGAACTGGTGGTACGTGTACGGCGGACGGCAGTACGGCGACTTCGGTTCGTGGTGGTTCCTCGAACACCTGTGGTCGCTCGCGATCGAGGAGCAGTTCTACATGCTGTGGCCGCTCGTGGTGGCGGGGGTGCTCCTCGCTGTTCGCGCCACACGAACGCGGCGTCACGTCCTGCTCGCCGTGACCATCGGCGGGGCGCTCACCTCGAGCATCGCGATGAGTGTCGGCGCCTTCGCCTCGAGCGGCCGCTGGGCCGACGACCCCACGCGCGTCTACTTCGGCACGGACACACACGTCATGGGCCTGCTCGTCGGCGCCGCCCTCGCACTGCTGCTCGACGCGCGGGGGTTCCGCTCGCGCCTCACGTTCGCCCCGGCGACGACCCGCATGACGGCCGCCGGCGTCGCCGCGCTCGTCGCCGTCATCGTCGTGATGACGCAGCTCGACTTCCTCTCGATGGGTTTCTACCGCTGGGGCGGTTTCTTCGCCTTCTCACTCGTCGTGGCGGCGCTCGTGTGGGTCGTCGTCCATGACGGCCCGCTCACCCGCGCGTTGTCGTGGCGCCCGCTGCGCTACGTCGGCGACCGCTCGTACGGGCTGTACCTGTGGCACTGGCCGCTCGTGACGCTGCCGTTCGTCACCGACGCGATGGAGTCGTCGTGGCTGCTGCCCGCGATCGGGTTGAGCATCGCGACGTTCGTGCTCGCCGAACTGAGCTACCGCTACGTCGAGATGCCCGTACGCCGCGCCGGGGTGCGCGCCTGCCTGCGTCGCGCGCGGGGCGCTGTCGTCGACCGCCGTGTCGGCGCCATGGTCGCGAGTCTCGCACTCGCGGCGGCGCTCGTCGTCACGGCGACACAGCTCGTCGCGCACCGTCAGGGGTCGACGGAGACGACGGCACCCGCGCCCGGGATCGACGCCACGCCCACCCCGGCGCCGTCCGCCCCGCCGACGCCGGGGCGCCCCGGGGCGTCGTCGACCTCGGCGAGCCCGTCGTCGTCGAGCAACACCCCCGCGGCCGGGCTCGACACCCGCGCCACGAAGCAGATGAGCATCAGTGTCTGGGGCGACTCCGTCCCCGCGTCCGTCGCGCTCAACCAGCTCCCGCACGCCTACCGCACGGTCGACAACCACGCCGCGAAGAGCCAGCAGGCGAACGCGGTGCTCGAGCAGGTCATGGCGGCTGCAAAGGCGGGGACGATCAGGAGCGACGTCGTACTGATCCACACCGGCGACAACGGTGTCGTACCGCAGGAGATGCTCGCCAAGACCCTCGACGCGTTGAAGGACGAACGCGTCGTGCTCGTGGTGCCGAAGACCACGCTGGGCACCCAGAAGCAGGCGCTGCATGCGATCCGCGAGGCGGCGAAGGGCCGGCCGTGGGTGCACCTCGTCGACTGGTACGGCGCCTCCAAGGACCACCCCGAGTACTTCATCGACGGCGTCCACCCCACCCTCGCAGCGATGCCCGTCTACATCAGCCTCGTGCAAAAGGCTTCGAAGGGCTGACCGCGACGCGACTCGTCAGGCATACCTCCGCCGCGTGAAGCGCGCCAGATCCTGCGCGAGCCGTTCGAGCGCGTCAGCGGCGTGATGGCGACGATCCCACGCGGCGTGGAGGCGGATGCCGAGAGCGTCGCCGTCAGCGTCGCGGATCGTGAGGGGCACGAGGCCGAAGCGGGGGTCGTCGGTGAGGACGCAGACGCCGCGCCCGCTGGCTGCGACGGCCTGGGCGACGACGGGTGAGGCGAACTCCGCGCGGGGTTCGACGCCGAGCTGCTCTGCGTCGAGGGCTGCGTCGAGCACGCGGCGCGCCGAGAAGCTGCGTTCGAGCAGAAGCAGGTCAGCACCCGCGAGCTCGTCGAGGTCGACGGCATCGCGCTGCGCCCACGGATGGGTCGGCGCGACGCACGCCCACAGCTGCAGGCGCGCGACGACGCGGCTGCCCAACGCCGGGGGTGGTGCGAGCGGCGCCACGGCGAGGTCGGCTCCGCGACGCAACGTGTCGTAGACGTCGTCGACGGACGCTTCGGCGATGCTCGGCAGCGGCGCGTCGGCGGACCACGTCGCGAGCCAGGGGGCGAGGACGTCGTCGCGGGTCGTGCCGGGGCTGACGAGACGAACCCGCTGCAGACGGCCGGCTGCGACGCCGCGGGCCGCGTCACTCACGGCGTCGGCCTGGCGCAGCAGTCGACGCGCGACGGGCAGCACGTCGATGCCGGCGGAGGTGAGGCGCAGCCGCCCGTCCTCACGATCGAACAGGCGGATGCGCAGCTGCCGCTCCAACTGCTGGATCTGACGCGTGACGGCGGGTTGCCCCACGCCGAGTCGCGCCGCGCCGGCCGTCACCGTCCCGGCGTCGGCAACGGCGACGAAGCACTCGACCGCCCTCAACTCCATACCGTCCCCTTCTGCGATCTACGTCCACATCGGCGATCTACGGTCACTTTCACCGCCCTCGGCGGCTGGCCAGAGCCCATCAGCGGCCTATTCCCAACATGCATACCAATCATCGAAAATTGATATTGGACAGCATAGGCGCCAAGCCTCAGAGTGAGGGAGAACACTGATCGACCCTGGTCACTCGCACCTCGGTTCGATCCCGTACGACGAAAGGACACGGCCATGACGTCCGTCCCTCAGGAGCGCAAGCTCGTCACCGCCATCCCCGGCCCGAAGAGCCAGGAACTGCACCAGCGGACGAAGGGCGCGGTCTCCGCGGGCGTCGGCATCGGCCTGCCTGTCTACGTCGAGCGTGCGGGCGGCGGCATCCTCGTCGACGTCGACGGCAACCAGCTCATCGACTTCGGCTCCGGCATCGCCGTGACGAGCGTCGGCAACTCGGCGCCGAAGGTCGTCGAGAAGGCCAAGAACCAGCTCGACGACTTCACGCACACCTGCTTCATGGTGACGCCGTACGAGGAGTACACGGCCGTCTGCGAGAAGCTCAACGAGCTGACGCCCGGTGACCACGAGAAGCGTTCGGCGCTGTTCAACTCGGGCGCCGAGGCCGTCGAGAACGCCGTCAAGATCGCGCGCGTCCACACGGGCCGTCAGGCCGTCGTCGCGTTCGACCACGCCTACCACGGCCGCACGAACCTGACGATGGCGCTCACGGCGAAGAACATGCCGTACAAGCAGGGCTTCGGGCCGTTCGCGGGCGACGTCTACCGCATGCCGATGGCGTACCCGTACCGCTGGGTCGGCAACGCCGACACGATCACTGACGACGCCTTCGAGGCGTTCACGAGCGCTGTGCACGCGCAGATCGGCGAGCAGAACGTCGCGGCCGTCATCATCGAGCCCATCCAGGGTGAGGGCGGGTTCATCGTGCCGCCCGCCGGCTGGTTGAAGAAGGTCGCCGACTGGTGCCGCGAGAACGGCATCGTCTTCATCGCCGACGAGGTGCAGAGCGGTTTCTGCCGCACCGGCGACTGGTTCGCGTGCGACGCCGAAGGCGTCGTGCCCGACCTCATCACGACCGCCAAGGGCATCGCGGGCGGCCTGCCGCTCGCGGCCGTGACGGGCCGCGCCGAGATCATGGACGCCGTCCACGCAGGCGGCCTCGGCGGCACCTACGGCGGCAACCCCGTCGCCTGCGCGGGCGCCCTCGGCGCGATCGAGACGATGGAGTCGGAGAACCTGCCCGCGCGCGCCAAGGAGATCGAGGCGATCTTCCGCGAGCGCCTCGGCCAGATCGCCGACACGCACGACGTCGTCGGCGACATCCGCGGACGCGGCGGCATGATGGCCGTCGAGATCGTCAAGGCCGGCACGAAGGAGCCCGACGCCGACCTGACGAAGAAGATCGCGGCCGCCGCGAACGCTCAGGGCGTCGTCACGCTGACGGCCGGCACGTACGGCAACGTCCTGCGCTTCCTGCCGCCGCTCGTCATCGGTGACGGCCTGCTGCGCGAAGGCCTCGACATCATCGCCGAAGCGTTCGACTCCGCGACTGCCTGAGCGCCTGAGCGAGCACGACCATCCACAGGCTGTGTCGGATCGCCCCGCCCCGGGCGATCCGGCACAGCCGCTTCCACAGCTGCACCCGCCGTACTCGCCGGTACACCACGAATCTGGGATAGGAAAGACACATGGACACGAAGGCTCTGATCAACGACGTGCCGAAGCAGCTGTTCGTCGACGGCGCATGGCGCGACGCGGAGGGCGGCAAGACGCTCGAGGTGACGAACCCCGCGACCGGCGAGGTCCTCGCGCGCGTCGCCGACGCCTCCCCCGCTGACGGCGACGCAGCCCTCGCCGCCGCGCACGCCGCGCAGGCGAGCTGGGCGGCCACCACACCGCGTGAGCGTTCCGAACTGCTGCGCAAGGCGTTCGAGCTGCTCATCGAGCGCACCGACGACTTCGCGGCGCTCATGACCCTCGAGATGGGCAAGCCCTTCGCCGAGGCCAAGGGAGAGGTCGCCTATGGCGCCGAGTACTTCCGCTGGTTCGCGGAGGAGGCCGTGCGCATCAACGGCACGTACCTGCCCGCCCCCGCGGGCGGATCGCGACTGCTGACGATGAAGCAGCCCGTCGGCCCGTGCCTCATGATCACGCCGTGGAACTTCCCGCTCGCCATGGGCACGCGCAAGATCGGTCCGGCGCTCGCGGCCGGTTGCACGATGGTCATCAAGCCCGCCGCCGAGACGCCGCTGACGATGCTCGCCCTCGTCGCGCTCCTCGAGGAGGTCGGCGTCCCGAAGGGTGTCGTCAACGTCGTCACGACGAGCGATTCGGGCGGCGTCATGGAGCCGCTCATTCGCGACCCGCGAGCTCGCAAGCTGACGTTCACCGGCTCGACGGCTGTCGGCCGCAAGCTCGTCGAGCAGTCGGCCGAGCAGTTGCTGCGCGTGTCGATGGAGCTCGGTGGCAACGCGCCCTTCATGGTCTTCGAGGACGCTGACGTCGACGCGGCCGTCGAGGGCGCGATGGCGGCGAAGATGCGCAACATCGGTGAGGCCTGCACGGCCGCGAACCGTCTGTATGTGCACGAGTCGGTCGCCGCGGAGTTCGGCGAGAAGTTCGCCGCGAAGATGAAGGCGATGACGGTCGGCAACGGCATGGACGAGGGCGTCACCGTCGGCCCGCTCATCACCGGCAAGGCCGTGAAGAACGTCCAGCGACTCATCGACGGTGCCGTCGCCGCGGGCGCCACGAAGGTGTGCGGCGACGAGCAGGTGCCGAGCGAGGGCAACTTCGTCGCCCCCACCGTCCTGACGAACGTGCCCGGTGACGACGACATCGTGCGCGAGGAGATCTTCGGCCCGGTCGCCGCGATCCAGACGTTCACCGACGAGGACGACGTCATCGCCCGCGCGAACTCGACGGAGTACGGCCTCGCCGCGTACTTCTTCTCGAAGGACTACTCGCGGGCGCTGCGGGTCGCCGAGAAGCTCGAGTACGGCATGGTCGGCGTCAACGTCGGCGTCATCTCGAACCCGGCCGCGCCGTTCGGCGGGGTCAAGGCCTCCGGGTTCGGCCGCGAGGGCGGCTTCCAGGGCATCGACGAGTACCTCGAGACCAAGTACGTGGGCATGGCGCTCTGAGCGCCTGCGACGAAGGGACATGTGATGAGTGAAGCCATCTACACGGTGACGAACCCGGCGACGGGTGAGGTCGAGGAGACCTTCCCCACCGCGACCGACGATGAGGTAATGGCCGCCCTCGAGCGCGCCTACGCCGCCCGCGAGCGCTGGCGCAAGGTGCCGCTCGAGGAGAAGATCGCGATCATCGAGCGCGTCGCGGCCGAGTACGACTCGCGTCAGGAGGAACTGGCGCGCATCATCGGTGACGAGATGGGCAAGCCCCACGGCGACGCGACGGGTGAGGTGTGGCTCTCGGGCGACATCCACGCGTACAACGCGAGGCACGCGCCGGAGGTGCTTGCCGACGAGGAGCTCGACCTGGGCGAGCGTGACGGGCGCGCGTACATGCGCAAGGAGCCCGTCGGCGTCATCGTCGGCGTCATGCCGTGGAACTACCCGTATTACCAGGTCGCGCGTTTCGCGGCGCCGAACCTGCTGCTCGGCAACGTCATCCTGCTCAAGCACGCGCCGCAGTGCCCGCGTTCGGCGAAGGTGATCGAGGAGATCTACCACGCCGCCGGGGTGCCGAAGGATGTCTATCAGAACCTCTACGCGACGAATGAGCAGATCGCGATGCTCATCGACGACCCGCGCGTGCAGGGCGTGTCGCTGACGGGTTCGGAGCGCGCCGGTTCGGCCGTCGGTGAGCGTGCAGGGCGCAACCTGAAGAAGGCCGTGCTCGAGCTCGGCGGCAGCGACCCGTTCGTCGTGCTGCCGGACGCCGACATCGACAAGGCTGTCGAGGACGGCATCCTCGGCCGCTTCGAGAACTCGGGTCAGGCGTGCAACGCGGCGAAGCGGTTCATCCTCATCGGCGACGAGACGTACGACAAGTTCGTGCCGAAGTTCGCCGAGGCCGTCGCCGGGTTGAAGATGGGCGACCCGCACGACGAGTCGACGAACATCGGCCCGCTCGTGACGGAGGCCGCCGCGAAGGGTATCCAGGCGCAGATCGACGACGCCGTCGACGCGGGCGCCGAGGTGGTCGTCGGTGGCAAGCGTCCTGACGGTCCGGGCGCGTACGTCACGCCGACGGTGCTCGCCGGCGTCACGCCGCAGATGCGCGCGTGGAGCGAGGAGATCTTCGGCCCCGTCGCCGTCATGTACAAGGCGGCCGACGAGGACGAGGCCGTGCGCATCGCGAACGACACGCTGTTCGGTCTCGGCGCGTCGGTGCACTCGTCTGACGTCGACGCCGCGCTGCGCGTGGCCGATCGGCTCGAGTCGGGCATGGTGTCGATCAACGAGGCCCCCGGTTCTTCGTCGGAGCTGCCGTTCGGTGGCGTCAAGCGTTCCGGTTTCGGGCGCGAGCTCGGCACGTACGGGTTCGACGAGTTCTGCAACAAGCGGATGATCCGCATCGCGGGCTGACGAAGCTCGAAGGGGCGGGGTGCACCGCAGCGAAGCGAGGATGTGCCCCGGCCCCTTCGGGCGCGCGTCGGACCGCCGAAGTGATCGCGGGCTGACGAAGTACGTCCACCTGACCATTGGGCCTAAGAACGCCCCACTCGTGCGTCACGTCGCACGAGTGGGGCGTTCTTGCGTCACAGCATCCCGACTTACGCGACATGTCGCGCCATCGGGGTACTGCATCCGACGTCAGCCATTCATGACGAACGTCGCCCGCGAACGCGTCAGATCTGACACCTTCGCGGGCGACGTTCGAGCTCACCGTGAGCGACGGGTTCAGCCCGCGACGACGGCGCCCTCCGGTGCGAGGTCGACGCCGGCCGGCTGGGCCTCGGCGTCGGGGCGCACACGTCGCGGGACGAGCATCGCGATGGCGGCGCCCGCGACGGCGGCGCCCGCGACGGCGGC
>NZ_AEIQ01000041.1:0-1510 GCF_000152185.1 Dermacoccus sp. Ellin185
TACTGGGCAGGTTCAACCAGTCGTTGCAACACCGGCTTGTTCGAGTGATCGTAGTTGCTCGTCGAAGACCTCTGCGGGGGTTCGCCAGCCGAGGACTTTGCGTGGCCGGTTGTTGAGGGTGTGAGCGACAGCTTCAAGGTCGTTCGCGCTCCATCGGGACAGGTCAGTGCCCTTGGGGAAGTACTGGCGCAGCACGCCGTTGGTGTTCTCGTTCGTCGGGCGCTGCCACGGCGAGTGCGGGTCGGCGAAGAACACGCGCGTGCCGGTCTCCAGCGTGAACTGGGCGTGCCCGGACAGTTCCTTACCCCGATCCCACGTGATCGTCTGACGCACTTGCTGCGGAAGCGACGTGATCGACGCGCTCAACGCCTTGTTCATCGCCTGCGCGCCGTAGCCGCCCAGCGACGGGCCGTTCTTTACCTGCGGCTGCTCACCCCAGCCTTCAAGTCGAGGAAGATGTACGAGGATCGTGGTGCGGCTACGACGCTCGACGAGCGTGCCGATCGCGGAGCGGCCGGTACCGATGATGAGGTCGCCTTCCCAATGGCCTGGCACGGCACGGTCTTGCGCTTCGGCGGGCCGCTGGCTGATGACCACCTCAGCGCTGACATGGCCCTGGGGCTTGTTCCGTGAACGCTCCCGCGGTTCACGCAACGCGCGGCCGGTGCGCAGACAGGCGACGAGTTCGCGTTTCAACGCGCCGCGCCCTTCGATGAACAACGACTGATAGATCGCCTCATGGCTGATGCGCATGGACTCATCATCGGGGAAGTCCAACCGCAGCCGATGACTGATCTGCTCCGGGCTCCACGAACTGGCCCAGCGCCGATCCTGCCTGCGCGGCTTGTTCAACCCCTTCCACGCCGGCGCGGCCGGGCCTGCCACGGGCGTGCCGTCAGGATGGGTGACCCCGCCGGCGAGGCGGTCTTGGACGTAGTCGCGTAGACGCTCGTTCCTAACCAACTTCGCGATCTTCGGGCGTTTCGCTGCTTCTTGCGCTTTCCACTGCGCGACCGTGGCCCGGTACTCGATTCGGCCGCTACGGGTGGCGGCGTTACGGCGTAGTTCACGGCTGATCGTGCCTGCATCACGCCCCAGCTGGCGAGCGATCGCGCGGACGCCGACGCCTTTGGCGTTCAGGATCGCGATCTCTTCACGTTCTTCGAAACTGAGATAGCGCCCGGACGGCTCGGCCAGGCTGATCGGTGGCATGCCGCCAGCGTGTCGAAACCAGCGCGCACCGACGGGGCACGACACGCCGACCGCGAGGCAGGCTTCCGCCGTTGTGACGCCCGTGGCGATCTGGCGCCAAAACTGCCGTTCGACTCGCCGCGAAGGTGACTGGCGTGGGCGCCCAGGGGAACGCATCGGTGGGCGCAACGCTCGATCTGCACGCCACTGGCGCCGCAACACCTGTGGCGCGTCCCTCGTGCTCTGGTCCCTGTCGTTCGCTGCCATCGCCAACACCTTCCACGTCAAGGTGTTGCGACGACCAGTTGAATCCGCCCTG
>NZ_AEIQ01000040.1:0-7854 GCF_000152185.1 Dermacoccus sp. Ellin185
GCGCTCCGGCAGCTGCGCGACGAGCGGCGACCGCTTCGTCATCGGCACCGCGGTCTCAGCCCCCTCGACCGCGACGCGGGTGGCGCCCACAGTGGCGCTCGAACGCGCGGGCGACGCGGCGCGCGCCGGAGCTGAGACGCCCACCGGGCGCACCGTGGTCGACGCTGCCTTGGCCGTCCGCGCTGCGATCGCCGAGCGGCGCAGCCACACGACGACACCGGCCGTGGCCAGCAGGCCGAGCAACGGCAGCCCCGCCGGCACGAGCGTCAGCAGAGCGAGCAGCGCCGTCACGACGAAGAAACCGAACGATCCGAGCAGGGCAAACAGCTTGACCTTCGGCGACTCGAGAGCCGCCGGCACGCGGGCAAGGCCCTGCGCCGCGCCCTGAAGACGAGCGGGCACCCGCGTCGTCGTCACCTCGGCGCGCTCAGCGGTCGACGCGTGCGCGTCACCCTCGGGGGCGCCGGGCGTCACGCGCGAGGCACCCTTGACGCTGACCTGAGGGCGCAGGATCGTGCGCGACGGCTCGTCGGCGCGCGCCGAGACGTCAGCCTGGATCGGGGTACGGCGTTCGAGCATCCTCATCGCCTCCGAGAATCGATCGACGGTGCGCGCGGTCGCGAGATCCTCGCGGCGGCACACCCAGTGCTTGAGCATGTAGGCAGCCCACACGGCAATGATGACGAAGAAGATCAGGCTGCTGGCACTCACGCACACCAGGCTAGGGCGCGGCGGCATGACAACGAGTGAGCCACGCCGCGCGTGTCGCGCAAAAAATCTTCACTGCGTGGGGTAACAATGCCCCGCCGCCGGCGGACGACGGGGGGCACAGACCGACGTCGGCGCCGATCGTCGATGCGCACGGGCGCGGTCAGCTCCGACGCGCGGATGGCGGAGCATCGGCGAATGTGGACGAGAATCGCAGTTGTGGACATGAATCGCCGATGGATGCCGTTCGCCGATGTGGACGTGAATCGCAGTTGGGTACGGGCCACGTCGAGGTGGGTTTCGACGGCGCTGTTCAGCGGTTCGAGAGGGCAGACGGGTTCGGAGGTCCGAAAGGTCAGACCGGGTCGGGGGGCCAGAGGGGGTCGGGGGTCCGAGGAGTCAGGCAGGCTCAAGGCGGGTCAGACGGGGTCGATGCGTCCGAGGCGCTATGGCGAGTCGACAGTGTCAACAGTGTCGACGGAGCCCGATCGCTCGAGATTCTGCACACGCTGCACGAGCGTGCCGTCGACCTCGTGGCGCAGCAGTGCGAACGTGCGGTGGTCGCGCCACGCGCCGTCGATGTGGAGGAACTCGCGGCGCACGCCTTCGTCATGCCAGCCGAGTTTTTCGACGACGCGCAACGAGTTCGCGTTGTCGGGGCGCACGTTGATCTCGAGGCGGTGCAAGCGCTCCACACCGAACGCGTGGTCGGCGGCCATCGCGACGGCCATGGGCGTCAGGCCGTGCCCGGCGAAGCGTTCACCGATCCAGTAGCCGATCGTGCCGCCCTGCTGCGCCCCACGCACGATCGTGAAGATGTGCACCTGCCCGGCCAGGGCACCGTTCCACGTCATCGCCCACGGCAACAACCGACCCGCGCGTGCCTCCGCGTTCTGCTCCTTGACGGCCGCCTTGAAGCCCAGCGCCGGCTCGGGGTAGGGGTTCGTCGAATCCCAGGGGCCCGTCCACCGGCGGTTCGCGGCGCGCAGCGCACTCCACTCCTGCAGATCCCGACGGGGATGCAACGGACGCAACCCCAGCTCACCGCCGCGATAGCGCCGCCGCAGCGTGACGGGCCACGTGCCCGGACCCATCAGTGCGAGCCTCCGTCGAGCTGCGCCATGACGTGCTCGAGGATGCCGTCGAGCACGTCGAGACCGTCGGCCACTCCCCCACGCGAGCCAGGCAGGTTCACGACGAACGCGCGCCCCGCGGCGCCGTCCGCGATGCCGGCGAGCCCACGCGAAAGGACGGCCGTCGCCACCCCTGCGGCCACACCCTTCGTACGCAGCGCCTCCTCGACGCCGCTGAGCTGCATCGTGAGGTACGGCCGCGTCTGCTCCGGCGTCGCGTCGCTCGGCGAGACGCCCGTCCCGCCGGTCGTGACGACGACGCGGCACCCGAGCGCGAGCGCGTCACCGAGCGCGTCGCCCACCGCCGGCCCGTCGGCGACGAGTCGCGCGTCGACCGTCCACCCCCGCTCACGTAGCCATGCCGCGATGACGGGCCCGGTCGCGTCGGTGTAGATCCCCTGCGCGGCTCGCGTCGAGCACGTGACGACGGCGGCGCGCCGTTCACTCATGCCAGTCACCGCTGCGCCCACCCGACTTCGCCGTGACGCGCACGTCGGTGATGCGTGCGTGCTTGTCGACGGCCTTGACCATGTCGATGAGCGCGAGCGCCGCGACGCTCACACAGGTCAGCGCTTCCATCTCGATGCCGGTGCGATCGGCGGTGACGACGGTGGCGCGGATGTCGACGCCGTCGTCGGTGACGTCGAGGTCGACCTCGACACCGTGCACCGCGATCGGGTGGGCGAGCGGAATGAGGTCAGGGGTGCGTTTGGCCGCCTGCAACCCCGCGATGCGTGCGACGGCGAGGGCGTCGCCCTTGGGCACGTCACCGTCACGCAGCGCCGCCACGGCGCGCTCGCTCAGCAGCACGCGCCCCGCCGCCGACGCCGAACGTCGCGTCACGGCCTTCGCCGCGACGTCGACCATGTGCGCGCTGCCGTCACCACGCACGTGGGTGAGGTCGCTCATGTCACTCCTTCTCGTCCGCCACGTTCTCGTCGTAGGCGCCCGCCAGGGGCGCGTCGATCGGCCCGTCGAGCACGAGCACGTCGAGCATCTCACCCGTCTCGACCTGGCGGGCTTCTCGCGGCACGCGCGCGAGCGCGTTGGCCTCGCCCAACTCACCGAGGTGGTGCGATCCCTGGCGCGAATTGGCACGGATCGTCAGCTCGCCGTCAGCGCCGCGCACCGCGTGGACGCGCGCGTACTGGGCACGTCCCGGCGGGCACGTCCACCCCGGGCCACGCACGACGCCGCGTCGCCACACGGGCGCGGGGCGCCCGCTCATGTGCGCGAGCGCGGGCGCGACGAACACCCAGAACGACACGAGCGTGCTCATCGGGTTGCCGGGCAGCGTGAACACCGGCACTTCTCGCTCGCCGAGCAGCCCGAAACCCTGCGGCTTGCCGGGCTGCATCGCGACCTTGTCGAACGTCACCTCGCCCGCCTCGATCAGCGCGGCCTTGACGACGTCATACGCCCCCGCGCTCACCCCACCCGTCGTGATGACGGCGTCAGCCGTCGCGACGGCACGCTCCAGCACCCGCGCCACCTCGCCGGCATCGTCACACACGTGCGCGACCTCGACGAGTTCGGCTCCCACCGCAGCGACGAGCGCAGCGAGCATCGGCCCGTTCGAATCGTGGATCTGTCCATGCTGCAGCGCTTCTCCGGCCGGACGCAGCTCGTCCCCCGTCGACAGCACGACGACGCGCGGGCGCGGTGCCACCTCGATGTGATCCACCCCCGCCGAGGCGATGACGGCGACGTGTTGCGGTGCGATGATCGTCCCGGCTCGCAGCAGGACGTCGCCGATGCGCACGTCCTCGCCGCGTCGGCGGATGTGGCGCCCGTCCTCCACCTCGCCCGTGAACCGCACGCGCTCCAGCCCATCGTCGCTCTGCTCGACCGGCACCACCGTCGTCGTCCCCGACGGCACCGGCGCGCCCGTCATGATGCGCCAGGCCTCACCCGGCGCGCACGTCAGCTCACGCGTGTCACCGGCCGGGATGTCGCCGACGACCGGTAGCTCGCCGTCCGCAGCGTCCTCGGCTCGCAGGGCGTACCCGTCCATCGCGGAATTCGTGAACCCCGGCAGGTCGACGCCGCTGCACACGTCAGCGGCGAGCGCCCGCCCGAGGACATCACCGACCCAGCCGCCGTCGGCCAGCGCCACCCGCCGCGCAGGCAGCCGTGGAACGGCCGCGAGGATGCGCGCGAGGTGCTCGGCGTCGGTGATGAGTTCGGGGGCGTGCGACATGCCCCCATTGTGCAACCCACCACCGACAACGCCCCGTTCGCAACCGAATTCGGTTGCGAACGGGGCGTCATCCCAATGCTGGATGGCGTCAGGCGCCGCGCTCGGTGCGCGTGCGCCCCTTGCCCTCGTCAGTGTCGACCCAGCCCTGCAGCCAGGAGCGGAAGTCGGAACCGAACTCGTTGTGACGCGTGCCGAGACGCACGACGGCCTTGAGGTAGTCGAGACGGTCGCCCGTGTCGTAGCGGCTGCCGCGGAAGACGACACCGATGACGCCGGCGCCCTCACCCGCCGCGCTCGCACGCTCGGCGAGCGCGTCCGTCAGCTGGATCTCGCCGCCGCGTCCCGGCTCCGTCTTCTCGAGCACCGCGAAGATCGACGGGTCGAGCACGTAACGGCCGATGATCGCGAGGTTGCTCGGCGCCTCCCCCGCGGCCGGCTTCTCGACGAGACCGGTGACCTGCACGACGTCTTCGCCCTCACCGTCGATCGGCTCGACGGCGGCGCAGCCGTAGAGGTGGATCTGGTCGTCCGGCACCTCCATGAGCGCGATGACGGACCCGCCGTGGTTGGCCTGGACGTCGATCATCTGCTCGAGCAGGTGGTCGTCCTCGTCGATGAGGTCGTCGCCGAGCAGGACGGCGAACGGCTCGTCGCCGACGTGGTTGCGCCCGACGAGCACGGCGTGGCCGAGGCCGCGCGGCTCGCCCTGGCGGATGAAGTGGACCTCACCGAGGTCGGCCGACTTCTGCACACGCTTGAGGCGCTTCTCGTCGCCCTTCTTCTCGAGGGCCCGCTCGAGCTCCCAGTGGCGGTCGAAGTGATCCTCGAGAGCAGCCTTGGAACGACCGGTGATCGTGAGGATGTCGGGAACCCCTGCGCGCACCGCCTCTTCGACGACGTACTGGATGGCCGGCTTGTCGACGACCGGCAGCATCTCCTTGGGGATGGCCTTCGTGGCAGGCAGGAAGCGCGTGCCGAGCCCGGCGGCCGGAATGACGGCCTTGCGCGCGCGACGGCGAGGTGCGGAGGACGGCGTTTCAGTCATGAGCCTAGGCTAGCCCTCATGACCGACAACGGGGCCCCGGATGCACCGACCGGCGCGACACCTCCGCGCGACGTCGAGCCGACGCCCGACGAGCGCGAGCGCCTCGCCAAGCGCGAGTTGCGCACACGCCTTCGCGCCGCGCGTCGAGAGCGTCGTGATGCGACGAGCCCCGAGCAACGTCACGCCGACGGACTTGCGCTGCTGCGTCACCTCGAACCGCTGCTGGCACGCGCCACCCGCGTCACCTCGTTCGAGCCGCTGACAAGCGAGTCGAACCTCGAACCGATCAACGCCGCCGCCAGGGCGCGCGGGCGCCTGCTCGTGCCGATCACGCTCGCCGATCTCGACCTGTCCTGGCGTGACGTCGCCACGGGCGACGACCTGGGCACGAGTGGCATCGCGGCCGCCGACCTCGTCATCGCGCCCGCGCTCGCGATCGGCCCGAACGGCGAACGCCTCGGCCAGGGCGGCGGCTGCTACGACCGCGCCCTGCCGCGCCGACGGCCGGGCACACCCGTCGTCGCCGTCGTCTTTCCCGACGAGCTGCTGACCGGCCCCGATGCGCCCCGCATCCCGGTCGAGGCGCACGACGAACGCGTCGACGCGGCCCTCACCGTGGACGGCCTCGTCCGCTTCGGCGACGCCCTGGGATACTGAGGCACCGGCCCGCGACGAGGCCGAGCCGACGCCGACGCACCCACCCGCTGACGCCGACCTGAGGAGGGGGCCCGATGATCGAAGCCGCCGCCACCACCGGGTTTGACACCGCCGACCTGCCGCTGACGCTGCTGGTCGGCTCGCTCGTCCTGCTCGTCGCCGTCGCCGCCGTTCGCCTCGCCAACCGCTCGGGGCTGCCGACGCTGCTCATCTACCTCGCGATCGGCGTCGCTCTCGGTGAGGGTGGGCTCGGCATCGGCTTCGAGAACACGAACCTCACGCAGGTGCTCGGCTATTGCGCGCTCATCCTCATCCTCATCGAGGGCGGTCTGACGACGCAATGGAGCAGCATCCGCGCGTCCGTCGCCCCGGCCCTGCTGCTGTCGACGCTCGGCGTGCTCGTCTCCGTCGCGGTCGTCGGTTCGGCGACGCACCTCCTGCTCGACTTCGACTGGAAGACGTCGCTGCTGCTCGGCGCCATCGTCTCCTCGACGGACGCCGCGGCCGTGTTCTCGGTGCTGCGCAAGGTGCCGCTGCCGCATCGCCTCGCTGGCGTGCTCGAGGCCGAGTCGGGCTTCAACGACGCGCCCGTCGTGCTGCTCGTCGTCGCCCTCGCGGACGAGGTGGTGCCCGGCGGCGAGCACCACGGCGTCCTCTCCCTCGCCGGTATGGCGGTGTTCGAACTCGCCGGTGGCGCGCTCGTCGGCCTCGCTGTCGGCTGGGTGCTCGGCGCCCTCTCGCAGCGCATCGCGCCCGGCTCGTCAGGTCTGTTCGCCATCGGCGTCGTCGCCGGGGGTGTCCTCGCCTATGCCGCGGCGTCCGTCGTCCACACGAGCGGCTTCATGGCGACCTACCTCGCGGCGCTCGTCCTCGGCAACATGCCGATCCCCCACCGTCAGGCCGTGCGCGGCTTCGGGCAGGCGATGGGGTGGCTCGCGCAGATCGGCCTGTTCGTCCTGCTCGGCCTGCTCGCCTCCCCCAGCCGCCTCATGGACCAGTTCGTGCCCGCCATGGTCGTCGGCTTCGTCCTGCTCCTGCTCGCCCGCCCCGCCTCGATCATCGCGTCGATGACGCCGTTCGGCTTCTCCTGGCGCGAGCAGGTGTTCCTGTCATGGGCAGGGCTTCGCGGCGCGGTGCCGGTCGTCCTCGCGACGGTGCCGCTCACCGCGGGCGCCGAGCAGATGCGCTGGATCTTCGACCTCGTCTTCGTCCTCGTCGTCGTCTTCACGTTCCTGCAGGCCCCGACGCTGCCGCTCGTCGCCCGCATGCTCGGCATCGGCAACGACGCGCACGCCGTCGAGCTCGAGGTCGAGAACACACCGCTGACGGAACTGCGCGCCGACATGCTGCACGTCAAGGTCGGCGAGCACTCGCAGCTCGTCGGCGTCATGCTGTACGAGCTGCGCCTACCGGTCGGCGCGAACGTCACCCTCGTCGTCAACGGCGATCGCAGCTACGTGCCCGGCGAGCGCAGCGTGCTGCGCGCCGGCGATCAACTGCTCGTCGTGACGAAGGAGACGGTGCGCGCGCGCACCCTCGCCCGCTTCCGCGAGGTGAGCGAGGGCGGACGCCTCGCCGGTTGGCGCATGCCCACCGCGCCCCGCGCATGAGCGACGCGCGCCTGCCTCACCCTGACGCTGCCTTACCATGACGCAGTCGAACCAGCGCCGCCCGCCGGCACGAGAGAAGGAATGACGATGCCCACCTACGCCTACGCGTGCAAGGAATGCGGCCACGGTTTCGAGGCGCGCCAGTCGTTCGACGACCCCGCTCTCACGACGTGCCCCGAGTGCGGCGGCCCGCTGCGCAAGGTGTTCAACAGCGTCGGCGTGACGTTCAAGGGGGCGGGTTTCTACCGCACCGACAGCCGTTCCTCCGGCACGAGCTCGAGTTCCGGTTCGAGCTCGAGCGGTTCGAGCAGCTCCGACGCCTGACGGCCATCCCCAGGTGTGACGGCCGGGCACCCTGATCCACAGCCTGCGGCGTGACGACGCGCGCCGTCGACGCGGTTCGCCCTAGCGTCGAGCCATGCCCTCACTGCGCACCCTCGACGTCGTCCACCGCCTCAACGCCCCGACGCGCGCGGCCGCGACGCGTCGCCGCCGGCTGCG
>NZ_AEIQ01000039.1:0-516 GCF_000152185.1 Dermacoccus sp. Ellin185
GGACCGAGCACCTTACCCAGGCGACCGACCTTGCCCATGAGGTCGGGCGTCGCGACGACGGCGTCGAAGTCCGTCCAGCCACCCTGAACCTTGGCGATCAGGTCATCCGAACCAACGAAGTCGGCGCCGGCAGCCTCGGCCGCCGCAGCCTTGTCACCGTTGGCGAACACGAGGACGCGAGCCGTCTTACCCGTGCCGTTCGGCAGGTTCACCGTGCCACGAACCATCTGGTCCGCCTTGCGCGGGTCGACACCGAGGCGCATCGCAACCTCGACCGTCGAATCGAACTTCGTGCCGGCCGTCTCCTTCGCGAGGCGAACAGCCTCGAGCGGCGAGTACAGCTTGCCTTCTTCGATCTTCTCTTCCGCCGCGCGGTACGTCTTGCTGCGCTTCATCTCAAACTCCTTCAACAGGGAGATCGTGGTTCTACGAGCCAGCGCCGGCCCAACCACTTCGGCTCCGCGCCCCGACCACCACGGTCGATCCTCGACGCCGCCGATGCCACACAGGCAACCA
>NZ_AEIQ01000038.1:0-3877 GCF_000152185.1 Dermacoccus sp. Ellin185
ACCTCAGGTAGGAAGAGCCGGATACCGCCGGCGAGCACGAGAGCCATGCACGCGGCGAACAGGGACGGCTCACTCGGGATGTCGACCCAGCCGAGGACGTCCATGATGACGCGCAGGATCACGCTGCGGTGGAAGAACACTCCGGCGAGGGAGACGAACGCCGCCAGCACGAGCAGCCGACCGGCCCAGATCGCGACCTTGTCCCGCCACCCATGATCTCGCCAACGATTGCACGCCTCGACCGACGCCGTGAGGCGCTCGTTCTGGTTCCCCGTCTCCACCACGGCACGACACTAGCCCCGGGACGTGAGGAAACACTGGAGATCCCCTGAGGTTCCCGTGGAGTGTGCCCTGGCGACGATTCACGGTGGACGCCATGGTTTGTGGCCACGGCCGTGTGGTGGACGTAGAAATGCGTGATGGTCTTGAACTACTCAAACCCCAGTCTTTCGGGGGAGCTGTTCAAGACCATCACGTCTTGGAAGAAGTCCGGCGGTGTCCTACTCTCCCACACCCTACCGAGTGCAGTACCATCAGCGCTGAAGGGCTTAGCTTCCGGGTTCGGAATGTGACCGGGCGTTTCCCACTTCGCTATAACCACCGTAACACTATGAAACATATCAACCCATCATGGTGGGTGTGTTGTTTCAGAATTACACAGGGACGCGAGCACTAGCACAACAATATTCAGTGTGATAATAAGTTATCGGTTCATTAGTACCGGTCAGCTACAACCATTACTGGTCTTCCACATCCGGCCTATCAACCCCATCGTCTCTAGGGAACCTCTCACACACAAGGTGTATGGAAACCTCATCTCGAAGCGTGCTTCCCGCTTAGATGCTTTCAGCGGTTATCACTTCCGAACGTAGCCAATCAGCGGTGCTCCTGGCGGAACAACTGACACACCAGAGGTTCGTCCATCCCGGTCCTCTCGTACTAGGGACAGGTCTTCTCAAGTTTCCTACGCGCACAGCGGATAGGGACCGAACTGTCTCACGACGTTCTAAACCCAGCTCGCGTACCGCTTTAATGGGCGAACAGCCCAACCCTTGGGACCTACTCCAGCCCCAGGATGCGACGAGCCGACATCGAGGTGCCAAACCATGCCGTCGATATGAGCTCTTGGGCAAGATCAGCCTGTTATCCCCGGGGTACCTTTTATCCGTTGAGCGACGGCGCTTCCACAAGCCACCGTCGGGTCACTAGTCCCCACTTTCGTGCCTGCTCGACATGTCTGTCTCACAGTCAAGCTCCCTTGTGCACTTACACTCAAAACCTGATTGCCAACCAGGCTGAGGGAACCTTTGGGCGCCTCCGTTACCCTTTAGGAGGCAACCGCCCCAGTTAAACTAACCCACTCAGGCACTGTCCCTCGATCCGGATCACGGACCGAAGTTAGGAGCCCAATACGACCAGAGTGGTATTTCAACAATGACTCCACACACACTGGCGTGCATGCTTCACAGTCTCCCACCTATCCTACACAAGCCGTACCGAACACCAATACCAAACTGTAGTAAAGGTCCCGGGGTCTTTCCGTCCTGCTGCGCGTAACGAGCATCTTTACTCGTACTGCAATTTCGCCGAGTTCGTGGTTGAGACAGTGGAGAAGTCGTTACGCCATTCGTGCAGGTCGGAACTTACCCGACAAGGAATTTCGCTACCTTAGGATGGTTATAGTTACCACCGCCGTTTACTGGGGCTTAAATTCTCAGCTTCACCACCGAAGTGATTAACCAGTCCTCTTAACCTTCCAGCACCGGGCAGGCGTCAGTCCGTATACATCGAATTACTTCTTCGCACGGACCTGTGTTTTTAGTAAACAGTCGCTTCTCCCTGGTCTCTGCGACCCTCACCCCTAGCCCGTACGGGCTTCAAGGCTTGGGCCCCCCTTCTCCCGAAGTTACGGGGGCATTTTGCCGAATTCCTTAACCACGATTCACTCGATCGCCTTAGTATTCTCTACCTAACCACCTGAGTCGGTTTGGGGTACGGGCGGCTCGAACCTCGCTAGAAGTTTTTCTCGACAGCATAGGATCACCCTGCTTCCCACATACGTGGTCACCATCACATCTCAGCCACATCACTGACGGATTTACCTACCAGTGGGCCTACATGCTTGGACGGGGACTACCATCGCCCCGCGGAGGCTACCTTCCTGCGTCACTCCATCGCTTACCTACTACACGATCGGGTCACACGCTCCCCACACCAGATGATCCCGAAGGACCGGTTGGCATGGTTCGGGTGTTTAGCATCCCATGGTTCAGTATGGGCGGTTCTTCGCCGGTTCCGGAATATCAACCGGATGTCCATCGACTACGCCTGTCGGCCTCGCCTTAGGTCCCGACTTACCCAGGGCAGATTAGCTTGACCCTGGAACCCTTGGTTATTCGGCGGACGGGTTTCTCACCCGTCATTCGCTACTCATGCCTGCATTCTCACTCGTGTAGCATCCACGACTCGATCACTCGGCCGCTTCACTCGCCACACGACGCTCCCCTACCCAACAACACCCCCGTTAAGGGTCAGTGTGTCATTGCCACAGCTTCGGTGATGTGCTTGAGCCCCGCTACATTGTCGGCGCGGAATCACTTGACCAGTGAGCTATTACGCACTCTTTAAAGGGTGGCTGCTTCTAAGCCAACCTCCTGGTTGTCACAGCAACTCCACATCCTTTCCCACTTAGCACACGCTTAGGGACCTTAGCTGATGATCTGGGCTGTTTCCCTCTCGACTACGAAGCTTATCCCCCGCAGTCTCACTGCCACGCTCTCACTTACCGGCATTCGGAGTTTGGTTGACGTCAGTAACCCGGTGGGGCCCATCAGCCATCCAGTAGCTCTACCTCCGGCAAGAAACACGCGACGCTGCACCTAAATGCATTTCGGGGAGAACCAGCTATCACGGAGTTTGATTGGCCTTTCACCCCTACCCACAGCTCATCCCCTCAGTTTTCAACCTAAGTGGGTTCGGTCCTCCACGCCGTCTTACCGGCGCTTCAACCTGGCCATGGGTAGATCACTCCGCTTCGGGTCTAGACCCAGCGACTCAAACGCCCTATTCGGACTCGCTTTCGCTACGGCTACCCCACACGGGTTAACCTCGCCACTGAGCACTAACTCGCAGGCTCATTCTTCAAAAGGCACGCCGTCACCCCACACGGAGGCTCCGACGGATTGTAAGCACACGGTTTCAGGATCTATTTCACTCCCCTCCCGGGGTTCTTTTCACCTTTCCCTCACGGTACTAGTCCGCTATCGGTCACCAGGGAATATTTAGGCTTAGCAGGTGGTCCTGCCAGATTCACACGAGATTTCACGGGCCCCGTGCTACTTGGGAAACAGCACAACACAGCCACACACGTTTCGTCTACGGGAGTCGCACCCTCTACGCTCAACCATTCAAGATTGTTCAACTACGCACATGGTTTCTTACTGCGCACCCTCATGTCAGTGAGGATCAGCACTGTCCCACAACCCCACAACCGCAACCCCTGACAGGTCTCACACGATCATGGTTTAGCCTCATCCGCTTTCGCTCGCCACTACTCACGGAATCACTCTTGTTTTCTCTTCCTGTGGGTACTGAGATGTTTCACTTCCCCACGTTCCCTCCCAACACCCTATGTGTTCAGGTGCAGGTGCCATGACATGATTCATGGCGGGTTTCCCCATTCGGAAATCCCCGGATCACAGCCTGTTTATCGACTCCCCGAGGCATATCGCAGATTACAACGTCCTTCATCGGTTCCTGGTGCCAAGGCATCCACCGTGTGCCCTTAAAAACTTAAGATCACAGATACTAGATGCTCGCGTCCACTGTGTAATTCTCAAACAACACGCCACACACAACCCCACACACCCAAACCCCA
>NZ_AEIQ01000037.1:0-38118 GCF_000152185.1 Dermacoccus sp. Ellin185
TCTCGGGGCGCGCCTGCGCGCGCACGACGAACGTCACCTCGCGCACGCCGAGACGCGACAGAGCGGCGACGACGGAACGCGCCGTCGCGCCCGAGCCGATGACGACGGCGCCCCGGCCACCCGCGCACCCGGCGGCGCGCAGGGCTTCGACGACGCCGTGGACGTCGGTGTTGTCGGCGAACCAACCACCCTCACGCCGCACGAGCGTGTTGGCCGCGCCGACGTCACCAGCGAGCGCCGACGCCTCGTCAGCCACAGCCAACGCCGCTTCCTTGCACGGCATCGTCACCGACAGTCCGACGACATCGTGGTCGAGCCTGGCCACGAATGCGCGCACCTCATCAGCGACGACCTCGGCACGTGCGTACGACCAGTCGTCCAGGCCCGCCGCTCGATACCCCGCCTCGTGCAGCGTAGGCGAGAGCGAATGGTCGATCGGCGAGCCGACGACGAGTGCGCGGGGCATCAGCAGCCGCGTCCGGGGTTCGCCTTGCACCAGGCCCGGAACTTCTTCTCGTTCTCGAGCTGCTGGTCGTAGGTGTCCGCGAACAGCGTCTCGCCCGTGTCGAGGTTGACGGCGACGAAGTACTTCCACGTGCCCGGCGTCGGGTTCGCGGCGGCCTTGATCGCGTCGAGACCGGGGCTGTTGTACGGCGTCGGCGGCAGACCCGCGTGCACGTACGAGTTGTACGGGCTCGGGTTGGCGCGGTCGGCGTCGGTCGTCGTCACCGTGCCGCGCTTGTGGATGACGTAGTGGACGCTCGAGTCCATCTGCAGTTTCATCCCGCTCGACAGGCGGTTGTCGATGACGCGGGCCACCTTGCCGTCGTTCGCCGCGTTGGGCGACTCGGCCTGCACGATGCTGGCCTTCGTCAGCACCTTCTGGATCTGGTCGGCCGGGATGTTGAGCGAGTTGATCTGCTCCTTGGTGTTCGTCACCATCGTCTGCAGCTGCTGCTTCGCCGACATCGACTTGTCGAAGTCGTACGTCGAGGGGAACAGCCAGCCCTCGAGCTTGCCGTTCATCGTGCTCGGCAGGCCGAGCTGCGCGGGCGTCACGGCCTCGTACTCACTGACGGGGTGGCCGGTGCCCTTCGACAGCTTCGCGAAGATCTCGCTCTGCCACAGGCCCTCTTGGATGACGATGCCGCCGCCGACGCGGTTCTTCGGGTCCTGCAGCGCGGAGAGCGCCGAATCGGCGCTCTGCTTCTTCCTGAGTTTGTAGACGCCGGGCGTCAGGTTGACGTTCGGTGACGCCGCCATCGCCTCGACGAAGGCCGACGTCGACTTCGTCACCCCGGCCGCGACGAGGGCTGAACCGATCGTGCTGCCCGCGTCACCCTTGTTGATCTTGACCTCGGCGGTCTCGTTCTCCCCCGTGCCCGAGTAGTCGCCCCCTGAGCTGCTGAACGACGGCAGGCTCAGCCCCAGGGTGCGCCACGCGAAGGATCCGGCGGCGACGACGAGGACGAGCGCGAGCGCCAGGGTCACGAGACCGCGGCGCTTGTTCGGGTTGTAGTCGACCTCGCTCGCGCCGGCTGGGCGGAGAGCCTGGGCCTCGCGTTGCGCATCAGCGCGGGCGCGATGTTCGCGTCGCGACTGCAGCCGTCGTGCCTGTGGCAGCTCTGCCCGAGTGGGTGCGCTGCGTTCGCCGTCGCGACGGACGCTCTGGCTGGGGTCGACCTCGTCGTTGCCGCTCCCGAAGAGACGCTCGCGGGGAGAATCAGGCATCGTGGGTGTCACCTTCGCTTGTCCGTCGTCGCGCACGGGGCTTGCGGCCCCCCACCTCGAGGCCGGGCGGCCTTCCGGTGCCACGCTCGGTCTCGAGTGCGGCCTGCAGGATGAGCACGGCGGCCTGCTGGTCGACGTGCTGCCTGTGCTCGCGCCCGGCCACCCCACTGGCGTGGAGCGATTGGTGCGCGGACACAGATGTTAGACGCTCATCGACGAGAATGACGCGAAGCGCGGGCCGAAGACGCTTCAGCGTGTTGGCCCAGGCGCGAGCGGCCTGTGTCGACGCGGTGTCCTCACCCTTCATGTTGAGGGGCAGGCCGACGACGACCTCGAGGGCACGAGCGTCGTCCGCGAGCTCGGCTACGCGCTGCACATCCTTGTCGCTCGCGCTCGCGCGCGCGAGGGTCTCGACGGGCGTCGCCATGATGCCGTCAGGGTCGCTGACGGCGACGCCGACACGCACGGTGCCGACGTCGACGCCCAACCTGATCCCCTCACGCATGACGAGCCCGCTGCACCTTCAGTTCGTGACCGTGCGGCCGACGGTGTGCTCGACCTCGGCGATCGCGGCGCCGAGCTTCGAGGCGTCCTGGCCACCACCCTGTGCGAGGTCCGGCTTGCCGCCGCCACCACCACCGAGCACGCCGGCCGCGACCTTGACGAGGTCACCGGCCTTGACACGCCACTCGCGTGCCGGCGCGTTCGTCGCGATGACGATGACGGGGCGGCCCTTGCTCACGCCGCCGACTGCGACGACGCTCGGCGTCGCGTCGCCGAGCTTGGCGCGCAGGTCCGTCGCCATCGCCCGGGCCGCGTCGGCGTCGATCGCGTCGTCGTGATGACCGATGAAGCGCACCCCGAAGACGTCCTTCGCCTGCTCGACGAGGGAGCCGGCCGCAGCGGCCATCTGCTGCTGCTTGAGGCGCGAGAGCTCGCGCTCGGCGTCCTTGATGCGCGTCAGCATCTCGGAGATCTTGTCCTTGAGCTCACCCGGCTGCGCCTTCGTCATCGACGTGAGGTCGGCGACGAGGGCGCGCTCCTTCGCGAGGTAGCGCATCGCGTCGATCCCGACGAACGCCTCGAGACGGCGCACGCCCGAACCGACGGACGACTCGCCGGTGAGCGTGAGCGCACCGATCTGCGAGCTGTGCGCGACGTGCGTGCCACCACAGAGCTCTCGCGACCAGGGGCCGCCGATCTCGATGACGCGCACCTGCTCGTCGTAGGTCTCGCCGAACAGGGCGATCGCGCCCCACTCCTTTGCCTCGGGCAGCGTCATGTACTGCGCGGCGACGGGTAGGTCACGACGCAGGGCGAGGTTGGAGACCTCCTCGATCTCGCTGCGCGTCTCGGGCGACAGGGCCGAGTTCCACGCGAAGTCGAGACGCAGGTAACCGGGCTTGTTGTACGAGCCGCTCTGCAGCGCCGACGGGCCGAGCACCTCGCGCAGCGCGGCGTGGACGACGTGCGTGCCCGAGTGCGCCTGGCAGGCGGAGATGCGCCATTCGGGGTCGACCTGCGTGTGCACGCCCTCGCCGACGCGGACGGGCCCGTCGAGCACCTCGACCGTGTGCGCGATGAGGCCCTTGACCGGGCGCTGCACATCGACGACCTTGAGGCGACCGGCGGGCGTGACGATGATGCCCTCGTCGGCGATCTGACCACCGGATTCGGCGTAGAACGACGTGCGGTCGAGCACGACCTGGCCGCTCTGACCCGGCTCGAGCTGTTCGACGGCCGAGCCGTTCGCGACGAGGCCGCGCACGCTCGCCTCGGCCTGCAGCGTCTCGTAGGCGAGGAACTCGGTGGCCCCGGCCTCGCGCAGCTGCGTCCAGACGGCGACGTCACCGTGGCCGGCCTTCTTCGCCTTGGCGTCGGCCTTGGCGCGCTGACGCTGCTCGTCCATGAGGCGACAGAAACCGGCCTCGTCGACGCTGACTCCCTGCTCGGCCGCCATCTCGAGGGTGAGGTCGATCGGGAAGCCGTACGTGTCGTGGAGGCTGAACGCCTGGTCGCCGGTGAGGACGGGCTTGTCGCCGCCCGCCTGCTGGTCCGTCGTCTGCTTCGCCTTCGCGACCGCGGTGTCGAGGATCGTCGTACCAGCGACGAGGGTGCGGCGGAATGCCTCCTCCTCGGCGTACGCGATCTGCGAGATGCGCGCGAAGTCGGTCTTGAGCTCGGGGTACGACTGCGACATCCGCTCCATCGAGATCGGGACCAGGTGCGGCAGCGCCGGGTCGGCGTAGCCGAGCAGGCGCATCGCGCGCACCGCGCGGCGCAGCATGCGGCGCAGGACGTACCCGCGCCCCTCGTTGCCCGGCGTCACGCCGTCACCGATGAGCATGAGCGAGCTGCGCACGTGGTCGGCGACGACGCGCAGGTGAACGTCGTCAGGGTGGCTGCTCGCGGCCGACTGGCCCGAGTTCGCGCCGTAGCGCTTGCCCGTCATCTCGGCGGCCATGTCGAGGACGGGGTAGACCTCGTCGATCTCGTAGAGGTTGTCGACGCCCTGCAGCACCGACGCCATGCGCTCCAGGCCCATGCCGGTGTCGATGTTGCGGCGCGGCAGTTCGCCGGCGACGTCGAAGTCAGCCTTGCTGCGCACGGCGGACAGCTCGTACTGCATGAAGACCAGGTTCCAGATCTCCATGTAGCGGTCCTCGTCGACCGCCGGGCCACCCTCGACGCCGTACTCGGCGCCGCGGTCGAAGAAGATCTCCGAGCACGGCCCACCGGGGCCGGGCACGCCCATGCTCCAGTAGTTGTCGTTCGCGTCGCGGCGCGTGATGCGCGCGGCGTCGACGCCGATGACGTCCTTCCAGATCGCGTAGGCCTCGTCGTCGCTCTCGAACACCGTCGGCCACAGACGGTCGGCGTCGAGACCGTACCCGCCCTGGCTCTGATGCCTCGTGAGCAGCTCCCACGCGAACTTGATCGCGTCTTCCTTGAAGTAGTCACCGAAGCTGAAGTTGCCGTTCATCTGGAAGAACGTGCCGTGACGGCTCGTCTTGCCGACCTCTTCGATGTCACCCGTGCGCACGCACTTCTGCACGCTGGTCGCGCGCGTGAACGTCGGCGTGGCCTGACCGAGGAAGTACGGCTTGAACGGCACCATGCCGGCGTTGACGAAGAGCAGGTTCGGGTCGTCGTAGATGAGTGGTGCGCTCGGGACGACCGTGTGGCCCTTGCCTTCGAAGAACTGCAGCCAGCGGCGCCTGATCTCGGCGGTTTCCATCAATCGCCCTCATTCGTGAGAAGTCGTACGGGTGTGCGTCGCTCATCATCCCACGAGTGCGCGCCATTTCCCCATCGTGGCGGCCTCGTGACCGGCCGGGCGGTGCGGGGCACCGCGGCGCGCGAACGAACGGACGAGGCCCGGCCCCCTGTGCGGGAACCGGGCCTCGCCCGTCATGTCAGGCGCGCATCGGCGCTGACGTCACTTCTGCCAACCGATGGTCTCCGGGAACGGGAAGTAGAACACGGACGCACCGACGTTCGCGAGCCCCTTCTTCGTCGCCATGATGACCGGGCCGTTCGTCAGCGGCAGGATGCCGTACTGGTCCATGGCCTGCTTCTCCAGCTTGTTGGCCTCGGCGATCTGCTTGTCCTTGTCGCTGATCTTCGTCAGGTCCTTGAACTTCGGGTCGAGCGACTTGTCCGCGACACCGGACTGGTTCAGGCCAGAGTCCGAGCACCACACCTGGCAGGCGTACGCCACACCGTAGGGGTCGGAGGAGCTGAAGCCCATCGGGAAGAGGTCGAAGTCCTTCTTCGTGATGACGTTCGAGAACTCCGAGGAGGCGCGCTGGTCGATCTTCATGTCGACGCCGATGCCCTTGAGCATCGCCTGCATCGCCGTGGCCTGGGCCTTGCTGACCGGGTCATCACCGAGGTTGACATAGCTGAGGGTCAGCTTCTTGCCGTCCTTGGAACGGACGCCGTCCGGACCGGCCTTCCAGCCCGCCGCGTCGAGGTCCTTCTTCGCCTGCTCGGCGTCGAACTTCGTCGAGACGTTGTTCTCGTAGCCCTTCTGGAAGCTGAAGAGCAGGAACGAGCCGGGCAGCTCCTCCTTGTAGTCGAGACCGTTGAACTCGATCTCGGCGAGCTTGCTGCGGTCGACGCCTTCCATGATGGCCTTGCGAACGGCCTTGTCCGCGAGCAGCGGGCTCTTGCCGTTGAGGGTGAGCAGGCTGTTCGAGGGGTAGGAACCGCGGCGCAGCTCGGTGTTGGGAACATCCTTCACCTGCTGCAGACGGTCCTTGGTCCTCGCGCTCGTCGCGTCGATCTGCCCGTTCTTGAACGCGTTGATGGACGCCGAGGCCTCCATCGTGATGAACGTGCGCTTGTCGAGTTTGCCCTTGTCGCCCCACCACTTCTCGTTGCGGACGAACGAGATGGTGCCGGCCTTCGAGTCGTACTTCTCGATCTTGTACGGGCCCGCGCCGAGCTCGGCGTGCGGGTTGTTCAGGTAGAACTTGTTGAACTGGTCCGCGGAGCTCACCTTCGGGTTGAGCAGGAAGTCGAACAGACCTTCCCACCACACGCCCGGCTGGTTGAACGTGATGACGGCCTCGTGGTCGTCCTTGCCCTTCGCCACGGACTCGATGGCCGAGAAGCCATCCGTCGAACTGGGCAGGAACGCCTTGTCCTTGCCGCTGTTGGCCTTCCACGTGTTCTCGAAGGACTTCCAGTCGATCGGCGAACCGTCGTTGTACTTCGCCTTCGGGTTCATCGTGTAGGTGACGACGAGCTTGTCACCCTTGACCTCGCTCTTGGCGCGCTCGATGTAGGCCTTGTTCCAGATGACCTTGCTGCCGTCAGCCGAGTACGTCTTGAGGACGGGGTTGTACCAGCGCCACACGTCCGAGGTGTAGCGGGTGCCGTCCTGCTGGAACGGGTTGAACTGCGGAGAGACCTCGGTCGTGGCGGTGGTGTACGTGCCACCATCCTTGAGGGCCGACGCCGGCTGCTCGTTGTAGCTCTTCTGCAACGAGGTGTTCGTCGTCTTCTTGCTGTCGTCGCCCTTGTCGTCCGACGAGCCCCCGGAACACCCGGTGAGCAGCAGAGCGCTGGCGAGAACGAAGGCGCCGGACGCCGTCTTCATCGACTTCATCAGTGAACTTCCTTTGTGTCGGCCCCGCCTGCGAAGTGACAGGCGTGGGCATGATCGGCGCCGGTCACAGACATGAGCTCGGGCGTCGTGTCCCGGCACAGCTGCTGCTTCGCGTCGTCGAGGGTCTTATACAACGGGCACCGCGAGACGAAGCGGCACCCGGGCTCTGAGGAGGTCGGGCTGGGCAGGTCGCCCGTGAGCAGGATCCGCTCACGGCTACGTTCGACCACCGGGTTCGGCACGGGGATGGCGGACAGGAGCGCCTTGGTGTAGGGGTGCATCGGGCGCTCGAACACGTCGTCGACGGCACCGACCTCGACGATCTTGCCGAGGTACATGACCGCGACCCGATCCGAGATGTGACGCACGACGGCGAGGTCATGGGCGACGATGAGGTAGCTGAGGCCGAGACGGGCCTTCAGCTCGGCGAGCAGGTTGATGACGCCGGCCTGGATCGACACGTCGAGCGCGGAGACCGGCTCGTCGAGCACGACCGTCTTCGGGTTCGTGGCGAGCGCACGGGCGATGCCGATGCGCTGACGCTGTCCGCCGGAGAAGGCTGCTGGGAAACGGTCGGAGTGCTGCGGGTTGAGCCCGACGAGCGCCATGAGCTCCTCGACCCGCTCGTCGATCTCGTGCTTGCTCGACCCACCGAGCGCGACGAGCGGTTCGCTGATGATGCCGTGCACAGTCATGCGCGGGTCGAGGGCACCCATCGGGTCCTGGAAGACCATCTGGATGTCGCGACGCAGATCCTTGCGCTGCGACCTCGAGGCGTTCTTGATGCTCTGCCCGGCGATCTCGATGTCGCCCGTCTCGGGCTGACCCATCCGCATGATCTCCATGAGGGTGGTCGTCTTGCCCGAGCCGGACTCCCCGACGAGACCGAGGGTCTCCCCCTCGCGCAGGTCGAGGTCGATGCCGGCGACGGCGTAGACCGAGCCGACGCGACGCTTGAGCACGGCGCCCTTCATGAGCGGAAACGTCTTCGTCACGTCGTCCAGGCGCAGGACGCTCGCGCGCTCCTCGCGGGGGATGCCGGCGGCGGGATCCTCGATGACGGGTCGGGGGAAGATGGGTTCGGAGCCGATGAAGCCCCGCCCGGAGATCTCGTCGGCGCGGATGCAGGCCGCACGATGCGTCGCGGAGCCGACGGGACGCAGGGCCGGTTCGCCGTTGCCGCACTCCGCGGTCGCGATCGGGCAGCGCGGGATGAGCGGGCACGCGTCCGGGAGGTCGACGAGCAACGGCGGCGTGCCCTTGATCGGTGCTAGCGCCTCACGCCCCGTCGCGTCGACGCGGGGCACGGCCCCGAGCAGGCCGATCGTGTACGGCATCCGCGGTGCGGCGAAGACGTCGTCCGCCGTCCCCGTCTCGATGAGGCGGCCGGCGTACATGACGCCGACACGGTCGGCCTGACCGGCGACGACGCCCAGGTCGTGCGTGATCATGAGCACGGCGGCGCCCGTCTCACGCTGGGCCTTCTTGAGCACCTCGAGCACCTGGGCCTGCACCGTCACATCGAGTGCGGTGGTCGGCTCGTCCGCGATGATGAGGTCCGGGTTGTTCGCGATGGCCAGGGCGATGACGACACGCTGACGCATACCGCCGGAGAACTCGTGCGGGAACGACTTCGCACGGGTCTTCGGGTTGGGGATGCCGACGAGGTCGAGCAGCGCGACGGCCTGCTCCCACGCCTTCGCCTTGGTGATGTCCTGATGGATGAGGATCGCTTCGACGATCTGGTCACCGACGGTGAAGATCGGCGTCAGCGCCGACAGGGGATCCTGAAACACCATGCCGATGCGCTTGCCGCGCACCTTCGACATCTCCTTGTCGGTGCGTCCCAGCAGCTCTTCACCCTCGAGGGTGATGCTGCCGTCCACCTTCGCGTAGCTCGGCAGCAGACCCATGATGGCCGTGGACGTGACGGACTTGCCCGAGCCGGACTCGCCGACGATGCCGAGCGTCTCACCGCGTGCGATGTCGAAGCTGACGCCGCGCACCGCGTCGACACGCCCCGCTTCGGAGGGGAAGGACACCGCGAGATCCTTGACCGAGATCAACGGGCTGCTGCCCGCCTTGTCCAGCATGCCGCCACCGGAGACGGAGATCGGGGTGCTCATGCGTTGCCACCAGCCTTGGAGTTCGGGTCGAGCGCGTCACGCAGGCCGTCACCGATGAGTGCCATCGAGACGGTGAGCATGACGAGGAGCAGAGAGGGGAAGGCGAACAGCCACGGCGCGGAGTAGACGGAATTCGCACCGTCGGCGAGCATCGAACCGAGCGACACGTCGGGCTGCTTGATGCCGAACCCGAGGAAGGACAGGCCGGTCTCGCTCATGATGGTGGAGACGACGCCGAGGGTGAAGTTCACGATGAGCAGCGACCCGATGTTCGGGATGACGTGGCGAAGCACCACCTTCGTCGTGGGCACTCCCATGAACTCGGCGGCCGCGACGTATTCGCGTTCACGCACGGATGTCGAGATCGTCCACACGATGCGGGCCGAGAACACCCAGCCGAAGAGGGTCAGCACGAAGATGAGGACGCGCCAGTCGCCCTGGAAATAGGTGGAGATGAGCGCCAGGATGAGGAAGCTCGGCACCACGAGGAGGAAGTGGATGAGACCGAGCGTCAATTTCTCCAGACGCCCACCCACGTAGGCGGCCCAGGCTCCGACGACCGCCGAGATGATCGTCGTCAGCGCCGACACGCTCACACCGATGATGATGGATCGCTGCAGACCGTGGACGGCCTGGGCGTAGGTGTCGTTGCCGGCCTGGTTGGTGCCGAAGAAGTGGCTCCCGCCCGGACCCTGCTGCAGCGTGAGGAAGTCGGGGTCGGTGTAGTTCCACTGCGTGAAGAACCCGCCGACGATCGAGAACACGACGAGACCCAGGAGGATGACGAGACCCAGGACGCCGCCCTTGTTGCGCATGAAACGGCGCATGTAGAGCTTTCGGCGGGTGAGCGGAGCGGCGGCGCCGTCGCGCTTGGGGTCGCCCTCGGTCAGCTCAGGGGTGGGTGAACCGTCCGGTAGGCGCGTCTCGCGGACCGTTTCCGGCGAGATGGCGGCCTGTTCGACGCTTTCGGGCTCGATGGGGTTGAAGTCGTTCGTCATGGCTCAGCTCACCCGCACTCGGGGGTCGAGGGCGACGGTCGCGAGGTCCGCGAGGATCGCGCCGATGGCCGTCATGAGGGCGCCGAAGGCCGCGATGGCGACGGTGCCGTGGATGTCGTTCTGCCCGATGGTCTGGGTGAAGTACTGCCCCATGCCCTTCCAGGCGAAGATCGTCTCTGTCATGATCGCGCCGGTGAACATCGCCGGGATGGAGAACGCGAGCTGGGCGGCCGTCGGAATGAGCGACGTGCGCAGTCCGTGGCGGCGGATGGCCTCCTGGCGCGTGAGCCCCTTGGCCCGGGCGGTGCGCACGAAGTCCGCGTCCACGGTGTCGAGCAGGAGCGTGCGCTGAGTCAGGTGATAGCTGGCGTAACCCACGAGGATGAGGGTGATCGACGGCAGCACGAGGTGTGCCAGGCGGCTGACGAGCGTCGCCCAGAACCCACTGACGTTCGGATCCTGCGCACCGGCGACGTAGAAGACGGTGTGACCGAGCTTCTGGTTGGCCCAGATGCCGAGGAACACGACGCACAGCGCCGCCACCGGCAGGGGGATGTTGAGCGTGATGATCGACGTCGCCTGGGCCACGCGGTCGCCGAAGCGGTACTGGCGAGCTGCGCTGTAGACGGCCAGCGCGATGCCGAGGACCGCACTGAGAATCGTCGCACCGAGCACGAGCTGGGCGCTGATGGCGGCCCGGTAGGCGACCTCGGAGTTGACGTCGACACCCGTCGGCGACTGACCCCAGTCCCAGTGGAAGAACACGCCCTGGAACCACGTCCACCACTTCGTGAAGACCGATTCGTCGGGGTTCAGGTTGTACTGGTCCAGGGAGCGAACGATCTGGTCGTGGCTGAGCGGGGGTCGCCGCGCCAGATAGTTCGACTCGGGCTTCAGGAAGAAGGAAGCCAGGAAGAACGTCAGGTTGGTGGCCACGAAGATCATGACCACCCACCCCAGCGCTTTTCGGAGGATGTAGCGAAGCACGCGGGCGTGTCTCCTTCACGAGACGGTGATGGACGCTGGTCGGAAGGTCTTTCCTTCAGCGGCGATTGAAGAATATGTGGTGGGCGCCGAAGATGAACGGCTGGGGGACGGCCCGTGACGACATCGTTACTCACGAAACAAGGACGACATCTGGCCGACATCAGCGCGACCCGGAACTCCTGGCCTCGAGGCCGCGACGGCGGAACATCGGCCCCGGCGACGGCGCCCGGCCGCGGAAGCTCTCGTACGCCCCCATGGGGTCTGCGCCACCGCCCACGCCGAGGATCCGTTCGGCGAACCGCCGTCCGTTCTCGCGCGTCGCTCCCCCGTTCTCGACGAACCACTCGCATGCGTCCGCATCGAGCACCTCCGACCACAGGTAGCCGTAGTACCCCGCCGAGTACCCACCGGAGAAGACGTGCTGAAAGTACGGCGCGGCATAGCGGGAGGGCACGGCGTCGATGTCCAGTCCGTACCGGCGCCGTACCGTCTCGGCCATCTGCTCGACGGACGGCACCTCGTCCTGCTCGGTGAGCAGGTGCCAGGAGAAGTCGAGCAATGCGGCGCCCACCAGCTCACTGGTGGCGAAGCCCTGGTTACAGGTCGCCGAGGCCTCGAGGCGATCACGCACCGCCTCCGGCAGCGTCTCCGCCGTCTCGACGTGCTGCGCGTAGCGCTCGACGACGCTCGGCCACAGCATCCACATCTCGTTGACCTTGCTGGGGAACTCGACGAAGTCCCGTTCGACGTTGGGCCCCGAGACCGACGGGTGACGCACCTGCGACAGCAGCCCGTGCAGGGCATGGCCGAACTCGTGGAAGAACGTCTCCACCTCGTCGAACGTCATGAGGGTGGGCTCCCCCTGCGACGGCCGCGTCACGTTGAGGTTGTTGCAGACAACCGGGGCCTGGCCGAGGAGGTCGTTCTGCTCGACGAGCGGATGCATCCACGCGCCGCCGCGCTTGCTCGGGCGGGCGTACGGATCGAGCAGGTACAGGCCGACGGCGCCCCCGTCCTCGTCGTGCACCTCGAACACGCGCGTGTCGGCGTTCCAGCCCCGCAGATCGGCTCGCGGGGTGAACGTGAAGCCGTACAGCTGCTCGGCCGCGGCGAACACGCCCCGCTCGAGAACACGTTCGAGCTCGAAGTAGGGACGCAGGGCCTCCAGGTCGACGTCGTGATCTCGCGCTCTGACCTGCTCGGCGTAGTACGCGTGATCCCACGACTCGATCGTGTCCACCCCGTCCTCGCGCGCCGTGGCGGCTAGCACCTCGATCTCGGCGCGGGCGTTCTCGCCGGCGGCACGCGCGATGGGAGCGAGCATGTCGAGCACCGCCTGAGGCGTCCTGGCCGTGCTGTCCGCCGTCGCCCACGCGGCGTGGCTGTCGAAGCCAAGCAGCGCGGCTCGACGGGCACGCAGGCGGGCGATGTCCCGAACCAGCTCCCGCGTGTCGTTCTCGTCGCCGCGACTGCACCGCGCCGTCGACGCCGTCATGATGCGTCGACGCAGGTCACGATCACGCAGACGCGCGAGGTAGGGATGTCCCGTCGGATACGTGAGAGGGATGACGTAGCCGCCGCCGTCCTGCTCGGGCCGTGCCAGGGCGTCGATCTCGGCGTCGTCCAGGCCTGCGAGGCTCGAACGCTCCTCGACGACGACGGCCAGGGCCGCGGTGTCGGCCAGCAGGCGGCGGTCGAACTCGGCGCCGAGTGTCGCGAGCTCGCCGTTGATCGCCTTGACCTGCTCGGCAGCCTCCGGGGTGAGCGCCGCGCCGGCAAGCGTCATCGCCTTGATCCGGCGCTCGACGACGTGGCTCTGCTCGGGGCTCATCGTGGCGTCGCCGGCTCGAACCTCGCGCAGCTTCTCGAGCAGGGCAGCATCGACGTCGACCAGGTCCGCCAGGGCGGCGACGCGCGGCGCGAGCTCGTCCTCGAGGGCCTGCAACGGCGGTGTCGTGTCAGAACCGGTCAGGGTGTAAAGCGGCGCCAACACGCGTTCGGTGGCCGCGTGATCGCGTTCCAACGGCTCGACGACGTCGACGAACGTCGCCGGTGTCTGCGGCTGCGTGATGTCCGCGAGGGTGCGCCGCACCTGCTGCTCGAGATGCTCGAAGGCCGGGACGAAGTGATCGGCGCGGATGCGTTCGAACGGCGGCAACTCGAACGGCAGGTCGCTGCGCGTCAGCAACGGATTGGTGGAAGCGTCGTCCGTGACGGGGCCGGTCGTGATCTGGTTCATGGGGTGACCCTAGCCGCGCAGCACTCAGAATCGGCGCGGCGTCCCCGGGGTCTTTCCGCTCATTGCCGTCTTGATGGTGTAACCGACGGAGGCGACCTTCAGCATGGGACGCCCGACCGTCGCCACGGTCAGCGACGTCAGGGCGTTGAGATTATTCGTCATCGTCGCGAGGTTGGCTGTGATTGCGTCGAGGCGCTCGACCTGGGTGTTCGCGGCTGCGACGGTCGAGGTCATCTCCGTGATGAGCGGCAACGTCTCGTCGCTCACCTTGCGCACCGCGGCGCTCGCCTCGTCGAGCACGGCGCCAGCCTTGCCGATGACACTGCCAAGGCGCCACACGAGCACGGCGAACGCGACGGCCGCGATGAACCCGGCGATCTGTCCGAGCGTCAGGTCCACGTCATCTCCTTCTTCGAGCGCGCATGTCGCGCTGCCACCAGATTACGGGGTGCACATGGCCGTCAGGCCCGCCCCGATGTGGGGCGGGCCAGACGGCTTCAAGCGGGTGACGTCACACGACGTCGGCGCGCACCTCCGGGAAGTGGCACGCGACGCGGTGGCCGGGCGCGACCTCGACGGGCTCGGGCACGACCTGAGCGCACAGATCCTGTGCCTTCGGGCAGCGCGTGCGGAACACGCAACCCGACGGCGGGTTCTGCGGGCTCGGCAGGTCGCCCTTGAGCAGGATGCGCTCGCGCTTGCCCTTGAGCGTCGGGTCCGGGATCGGCACGGCCGACAGCAGCGCGTGCGTGTACGGGTGCTGCGGGCGCTCGTACAGCGTGTCGCGGTCGGCGTCCTCCATGACCTTGCCGAGGTACATGACGACGACACGGTCGGAGATGTGACGCACGACGGACAGGTCGTGCGCGACGAACACGTACGCCATCTTGTCGCTGTCCTGGATCTCCTCGAGCAGGTTGACGACCTGCGCCTGGATCGACACGTCGAGCGCCGAGACCGGCTCGTCGCAGACGATGACCTGCGGCTTGAGGGCGATCGCACGCGCGACACCGATGCGCTGACGCTGACCACCGGAGAACTCGTGCGGGTAGCGGTTGTAGTGCTCGGGGTTGAGCCCCACCCGCGACATGAGCTCCTGCACCGCGTTCTTCACGCCGCCCTCGGGCTTGACGCCCTGGATCTCGAACGGCGCCGAGATGATCTTGCCGACGGTGTGACGCGGGTTGAGCGAGCCGTGCGGGTCCTGGAACACCATCTGCAGTTCACGACGAATGCGCCGCAGGTCGCCGCCCTTGAAGTCGGTGATGTCCTCACCGGCGAACTCGATCCGGCCTCCCGTGGGCTCGAGGAGCTTGAGCATCGTGCGACCGGCGGTCGACTTGCCACAGCCCGACTCGCCGACGAGGCCGACCGTCTCACCGCGGTGGACGACGAGGTCGATGCCGTCGACGGCCTTGACGGGGTTGTCGGGGCGCCGGATGAGGCCCGCCTTCTTCTGCGGGAAGTGCTTCTGCAGCCCGGTGACGCGCAGCACCTCTTCTCCGACGGCGACCTGGGTCGCGCTCGCGAGAGCGTCGTCGGGTCCCGGCGGCACGCTCGTCGCGTGCGTGTCTGCGTTGGTCATGCTCAGTCTCCAACCTTGGTCGCGCCGTGGGCGTCCGCAGCACCGGCAGTCGCGGCGTGGGCCGCGCCGGTTGTGGAAGCCGCGTCGTCGCCGTCGATCGTGCGGGTCTGCGCGGGCTTCATGTGCTCGGCCTTCCGCTCTGCGGTCAGGAAGCAGCGGGCTTCCTGGTCGCCGAAGTGGCGCAGATCGGGCATCTCGGTGTCGCAGCGATCGCCCGGCACGAGGTACTTGAACGCGCAACGCGGCGCGAACGAGCAACCCCTCGGCAGGTTGATGAGCGACGGCGGGTTACCGGGGATGGGGTCGAGCTGCTCGCGACGTGCCTCGTCGAGACGGGGCATCGAGTTGAGCAGACCCACGGTGTACGGGTGTTGCGGCGTCGCGAACGTGTCGTAGACGTCACCCTTCTCGACCGGACGCCCGGCGTACATGACGAGCAGGTCGTCCGCGACGTCGGCGACCACGCCGAGGTCGTGGGTGATGATGATGATCGCGGACTTGAACTCCTGCTGCAGGTCGAGCATGAGGTCGAGGATCTGCGCCTGCACCGTCACGTCGAGTGCCGTGGTCGGCTCGTCGGCGATCAGCAGCTTCGGGTCATTGACGAGCGCCATCGCCGTCATCGCCCGCTGACGCATACCGCCCGAGAACTCGTGGGGGTACTGATCGACTCGCTTCTGCGGCGACGGGATGCCGACGCGGGCGAGCATGTCGATCGTGTGCTCACGCGCCTCCTTCTTCGACGCCTTGGGGTGGTGCACCTTGTAGGCCTCGATGATCTGCGCGCCCACCGTGTAGTACGGGTGAAGCGCCGACAGCGGGTCCTGGAAGATCATTGCCATCTTGCGCCCGCGCAACTCGCGCATGCGGTCTTCCTTGATGGTGAGCAGGTCGTCACCGTCGAAGTCGATCGCACCGGAGATCTGAGCGTTCGTCCCACGGTTGAGGCCCATGATCGTCGTCGACGTCACCGACTTGCCGGAACCCGACTCACCGACGATGCCGAGCGTCTGACCCTCGTACAGGTCGAAGCTCACGCCGTCGACCGACTTGACGATGCCGTCATCGGTCGGCCAGTGCACCTTGAGGTCGCGCACCGACAGCAGCGGTGTGCCACTCTTGTCGACCTGCTTCTTGCCGGGCTTGGCGCCCGAGTCCGTGAACGTCTCGCGGCCCACGCCATGGCCCGCGCCGTGCCCGGGGACCTTTGCGGCCGCGGTGGCGACGACGTCGCTGGCCTTGTCAACGAGAGCTTCGGCCTTCTCGCCGACGACGGAGTCGTCGACCTTCTTCTTGAGCTTGTCGAACATGGTCTCTCTCCTCAGGCCAGCTTCACGCGTGGGTCGACCACGGCGTAGAGGCAGTCGACGATGATGTTGGCCACGATGACGAGCGCCGACAGGACGACGACGATACCGACGTTCGTTGGCAGGTCCGGCGTCTGGGTCGACGTGACCGCTAACTTGCCCAGGCCGTCGTAGTTGAACACCGACTCCGTGATCGGTGCGCCGCCGACGAGCACGGCGAAGTCGATGCCGGCCATCGTCATGATCGGCGTGATGGCCGCCCGCATCGTGTGCTTCCACAGTGTCTTGCCCTTCGACAGGCCCTTGGCCTTGGCGGTGCGCAGGTAGTCCTCGCTCATCGTCTCGAGCACGTAGGCGCGAGTCATGCGGACGTACCCGGCGGCGGTGAACAGCGCCAGCGTGAGGGCTGGCATCAACAAGCCCGACAGCCAGCCACCGATGCCTCCGTCGGCGATCGTGGAGTACTTGGGAACCGGCAGCCAGCCCCAGTCGATCGCAACGAACTGGTACAGGAGCGAGCCGATCGCGAAGGTCGGCAGGGCGTAGAAGATCAGCGATGTCCCCACCAATGTCTTGTCGACGATCCCGCCTCGATTCAACGCGGCGAGGATACCGAACCCGACGCCGAGGATGAGCGTCAGCGCGAAGGCGACGAGCGCAATGGAGAAACTGATCGGGAATGCTGCCTTGATTTCATCCGTCACGTTCGCGGACTGCAGCGGCGAATACCCCAGGCATGGCGCGTCACATGAAAAGGCAAGGTCGGGCGCGCTCTTTCGTAGTTCCTTGTCCTCCGGGAATTCGCGTCCCGTAGCTACGCCCTTGACGAAATTACCCCACTGCACGAGAACGGGCTTGTCGTAGCCGAGGGCCTTGCGGTTCTGCTCGATGAGCGCTGGGGAGCAGTTCTTGCCACAGGTCTGGGCGGCCGGGTCCTTGCCGGCGGAGAAAAAGAGCACGAACGTCGCGAGCGTCACGACGAGCAGCATGACCAGACCCGAGAAGAGTCGGCGAATGACGTAGGCAACCATGAGCTTCCGCCCTTGCGGGCAGTCCTCTCGAACGGGAACGGGGGTGGGTTCGGTGTCGGCCGCGAGGACCGGGCGACCGGCGGGGCATCGGTGGGTGCCCCGCCGGTCGAGGTGCCAAGACGTCCGATTACTTCTTGACGCCGATGACCGCGAGGTCGGGGTACATCGACGTGCCGGCGCCGTTGATGTAGTTCGTCACCTTCGAACCGCGCAGGTAGTAGAACTTCTGCGACTCGAGCGGAATGTAGGCGACCTCTTCGCCGAGCTTGGCGTCGATCTTCTTGTAGATCTCACCTGCGGCGTCGACGGACGTGGCCTTGGAGGCCTCGTCGATCATCTTGTTGACCTCGTCCGACTTGTAGTTGCCGTAGTCGGAACCGTTCGACTTCGCCGTCAGGTTGACACGGCTGTCGAACAGCGGCGGGATGACCGTGCTGGCGGACGGCCAGTCCGAACCCCAGCCGGCCCAGTACACGTCGCCGTCGGAGTTCGGGTCGCGGATGACATCGTAGTAGGTGTCCGTCAGTCCGTTCAGGGTGACGTTGAAGCCGGCCTTCTTCCAGCCGTCCGCAATGGCGCCTGCCTGCTTGTCGGCCAGCGGGGTGCCGCCCTGGTACGTGAACTTGATCGACGGGTTGGGCTGACCGGCCTCCTTGAGGAGCTTCTTGGCCTCCTCGATGTTTCCGCCCGTGCCGTACTTGAACGCCGGGTTCTTGACGTAGGCCGTCGTGAGCGCCGGGTTGATGATGGAGTCGGCCTTGGCGTAGGCCTTGTCACCGCCGCCAGCGGTGATCCAGGCGTCCTGACTCGTCGCGGCGAGCAGAGCCTGACGGACCTTCTGGTTCGTCATCTTCTTGAAGTTCGGCACGAGGTAGTCGACGTACGGCGACTGCACGTTCGCGGACCGGTCCTTCACGGCACCCGTGATCTGGCCGTACAGCTGCGGCTGGAGCGAGCTCGTCGTGATAGCCGTCTGGTCGTCACCGCGGTCGGCGATAAGACGCTGGTTGATCTTGACCGGGTCGATGCCCTCCTGGAAGACGATCTTGTCCGGCAGCGCCTTGCGCACGGTGTCCGTCTTGGCGTCCCACTTGTCGTTGCGGACGAAGGTGCCACCCTGACCCTTCTTCCACGTGCCCTGCAGCTTGTAGGGGCCGTCAGAGAAGGCGGTGAGGTTGCTCTTGTCGCCCTTGTCCTGGTCCTTGCGGAACGGGTCGAACGCGCGCAGGGAGGCGACGGCGAGGTTGAAGTCCGGCCACGCCTTGTTGAACTTGTACGTGATCGTCTTGCCGTCACAGGTGACAGCCTTGTCGAACGCGTCCTTGTTGTGGTTCTTGTACGGGCCGTCGTAGATCGGCAGCCCGTTCTTCTGCGGGATGTCGAGGTACGCAAGGGCGTAGGACGGGCCACCCGTGATGACGTCCGTGGCAAAAGTACGCGAGATGCCGTACTTGAGGTCATCACATGTAATGTCCTTGCCGTCCTGCCACTTGACGCCGTCCTTCAGCGTGAAGCTCCACTGCTTGCCGCCGTCCGACATCTTGCCCGTGTCGGTGGCGAGGTCGGCAACCGGCTTGTCGCCCTTCTTGATGTCGTCCGTGGCCGGCATCGTGACGAGCGAACGCGACCACAGGCGGCCCCAGTTCGAGATGTCACGTCCGATGTAGACACGCTGGGGGTCGAGGTTCTCGGCGCCGCGCTTGTTGAGGTAGTTCAGCGTGCCACCGGAGTCCTTGCCCCCGGAACCGCCGGAGCCACCGTTGTCGCTGGACCCGCCACCGCAGGCAGCGAGGCTGATCGAACCAGCCATCGCCACGGCGAGGATGGAAGCCGACTTCTTGTTCATCGTCATCTCCTTGATGAAGAAGGATCCGCCGAGGCGATCCAACCGACCTGACCGGACGTGGCCAGGAAAACTGAGGGAGCCCGTGGGCTCGTGTGAGAGACGCGCGGTGGCGTCAGTGGCGATCGGCCTTGGGGTCGAGCGCATCGCGCAGGCCGTCGCCCAGAAGGTTGAAGCTCAGGACGAGAACCGAGATCGTGATGACCGGCACGAAGAAGTACGTCGGATCGGCCTGCGAGAAGTCGATGGCGTCCGTGATGATGTTTCCGAGCGTGGGGGTCGGGGCGTGGATGCCGACACCGAGGAAGCTCAGGGCGGCCTCCGCCGAGACGAAGGCGGGGAACGTCAGCGTGGCGTACACGAGGAACGGCGCCCAGAGGTTGGGCAGCAGCTCCGTCACGTACAGACGGCGGTTCGTCGCACCCAGGGAGCGGGCCGCCTCGATGAACTCACGGTTGCGCAGCGTCATGACCTGGCCGCGAATGATGCGAGCGAACGTCGGCCAGCCGAACAGGCCGAGCACGAGGATGATGTAGATGCCCGCGGCGATGTTGCTGTTCTTTACGCCGAAGCTCTGGATGCGCGCGATGATCGTCCCCGACAGCGCCAAGAGCAGCAGTGTCTGCGGCCAGCACAGCACGAGGTCTACAAGCCGGCTGAGCAGGAAGTCGGCCTTGCCCCCGGCGAAGCCCGAGATGAGCCCGACCGTCATGCCGATGAGCATCGCGACCGCCGTCGCACCGAGGCCGACGACCACGGAGAACGTCACGCCGTACATGAGGCGGCTCAGCAGGTCCGTACCCGAGGAGGGCACGACGCCGAGCGGGTGATGCGAACTTGCACCGCTGAAGCTACCGATCGGCGTGCCGTCCTGGGACAGGAGATCGCGATGGTTGGTCGTGGGGTCGAGCACACCCGTGGCCACGAGGATGGGAGCGATGATCGCCACGAGGACGAACAGCGCCGCGATGGTCATCGCAGCAAGGGTGGCCTTGTCGCGCTTGAGTCGAGACACGGCGATCTGACGAAGCGAACGACCTTCGATCGCCTTGGGCTCCTCGGGCGTCTGGGGTTCGGCCCCATCGGGACCCATCCCTTCGAGCGCGGGATCGCCGGTGACCATTGCCAAGGCTTCGTCCTTCCGTCTCTGGGCGCTCGGTGCGCGCTCCGCCTGTCACACGCGGCCCGGCGGTTGGCCGAGCTCGTCATGCACCCCAGATCATGCCCCATCGAAATTGTGATTCCAGCCTCAAAGTACGAGGGTCACCAGATCGTTACCTTTGACCCGCGAATGGCCGCAGGTGTAACACCGCGTTAACGAAACACGCGATTCTGCAACATCACGCAGTGAGCTGCATCACGTTGCACTCTCACCCCCGCGGATGACGGCGCGCAGGCGTCGCCATCGCTCCCCCAGCCGCTCCTCCCACCCCCGCGACGTCGGGTGGTAGTAGTCCGCGTCGGGCAGCAGGTCGTCGGGCAGGAACTGCTGCGGGCCGACGCCGTCCGGTTCATCGTGCGTGTATGTGTATCCGGCCCCGTGCCCCAACTGCGTCGCCCCGGCGTACCCCGAGCCGCGCAGATGCGGCGGCACGGCGCCGCCGCGGCCCGCCCGGACGTCGGCGATGGCGGCGTTGATCGCCGCGTACGCCGCATTCGACTTCGGCGCGATCGCGTTGTGCACGACCGCCTGCGCGAGGATGATCCGCGCCTCCGGCATGCCGATCTGCGCGACGGCGTGCATCGCCGCCACCGCCGTCTGCAGCGCCGTCGGATCCGCCATCCCCACGTCCTCGCTTGCGGCGATGACGATGCGCCGCGCGATGAATCGCGGATCCTCGCCCGCCTCGAGCATGCGTGCCAGATAGTGCAGGGCGGCGTCGACGTCGGAGCCGCGCATCGACTTGATGAGGGCGGAAGCGACGTCGTAGTGCTGGTCACCGGCGCGGTCGTAGCGCACCGCGGCTGCCGCCATCGCCTGCTCGACGTGGGCGAGCGTGATGGTCTTCTCCCCCGCGTCCGTCGCCACCCCGGCGCCCGCCTCGAGAGCCGTGAGCGCCCTCCGGGCGTCACCGCCGGCCATGCGGACGAGGTGATCGCGCGCGTCGTCGTCGAGGGTGAATCGCTCGTCGAGACCGCGCTCGTCGACGAGTGCCGCGCCGATGACGTCCGCGATCTGCGCGTCGTCGAGCGAGGTGAGCGTGACGAGCACCGAACGCGACAGCAGCGGGGCGATGACGCTGAACGACGGGTTCTCCGTCGTCGCGGCGACGAGGATGACGGTGCGGTTCTCGACGCCGGGCAGCAGCGCGTCCTGCTGGGCCTTGCTGAAGCGGTGGATCTCATCGAGGAACAGGACCGTCGAACGGCCGTACATCGCGAGGTGGCGGCCCGCCTCCTCCATCGCCTGACGCACGTCCTTGACGCCCGCCGTGATCGCCGACAACTCGACGAACCGGCGTTCTGCGCTGTTCGCCGCGAGGTGCGCGAGCGTCGTCTTGCCCGTTCCGGGCGGCCCCCACAGGATCGCGCTCATCGGCCCCGCCGCACCCGCCTGGCCCTCGATGAGACGCCGCAGCGGCGATCCGGGCTTGAGCACCTCGCCCTGCCCACGCACCTCCTCGAGGGTGCGCGGGCGCATGCGCACCGCGAGCGGCGCCATCGCCGACGCACCAGCGCTGCCCGAGGTTCGTTCACCGTCGAGGCGGCTCGAGAACAGGTCATCACTCATGGCTGCAGTCAACCAGCCACCACCGACAAGGCACGACTAGAGTGAGCCGCGCCACCGCGCCGCCCGCCTCGAAGGACACCCCATGAGCAATTCCTCCCAACCCACCGCGATCCGTCAGACGTTCAACGTCGTCATCGGGTGGTTCGGGGTCGCCATCGGGATCGTCCTCGTCGTCAGCGGCCTCATGGCCCGCTCGCCGCACACGATGGCGTTCGTCGGCTTCGCCCTCGCCGCGGCGTCGTTCTGCGTCATGGTGCGCCCGAGCATCCGCTTCGGCGCGGACGACGTCGTCGTCTCCAACGTCGTGCGTGAGGTGACGCTGCCCTGGCCGGGCATCTCGCACGCCACGTCGAAGGGCAGCCTCGTCCTCCATGACAACGACGGGCACAAGACGACGGTGTGGGCGATCGGCTCGCAGAAGGCGCGCGGCGCGCGCAACGCCGACGACGCGCGTCTCGGCATCCTGCCGACCGCGTCCCTGCGCCCGATGCCGGGCACCCTGACGCAGCCTCCGCGCTCTGCCGGCGCGCTGCGCGAGGCCTTGGACGCCGAGACGGTGGACAACCCGGCCGACGTCCCCTCCGGTCGTCGCGTGCGCTGGCTGCCGCTGCCGTGCGCCCTCATGGCACTCGCGCTCGTCAGCGTCATCGTGGCGGTCATCGGATGAGGTGGGGCGCCACGCGACAGCGCGCCGGGGCCTCTCGGGCCGACGATTCGTCGGCTGCCTCGTCAAATGGTTCGGGCCATTCGCCCGAGCCGACCGACGGCGAGCGTCCGAGCGGGCGAGGCTACGGCGCCTTCGTCGCGCGTCACGCCATGGCCATCGTCCTGACGTGGCTCGTCGCCGTCGTCCTGGCCTTTGCGACGACGGCCGGCGCCTTCGGTGGCGGCGGACTCTTCGCACACCTGCGGCAGGCCGAGCCGTTCGTGCCGGGTGAGGCACACACCGGCAACGACATGCTGCTGACCGGCGACAAGGCCGGCGGCAGCGTCGCCGTCCGACTCGACGGGGTGGCGAGTTCACAGCAAGCGGCTGTCGGCGCGAAGGTGCAGCAGGTGATCGACGACGTCGTGCACACGTCGGCGGTCGAGTCGGCGTACTCACCCGCGGCGAAACGCGACCCGCGCGTCGCTGCCGCCTACCGTTCCTCGAGCGCACCCGAGTCGATGGTCTTCGTCGCCACGCTCGATGCTGGGCTCGACAAGAGCGTGCAGGAGGACGTGAGCGCGCAGGTCACGAAGGCCGTCGAAGCGGTGACGCCCGCGGGGGTGCGCGTGCGCACCGGCGGGTCCGTGGAAGTGCTCAAGCGCATCACCGATCAGGTGCAGGAAGACCTCAAGACCGGAGAGGGCATCGCCTTCCCGCTGACCCTCATCGTCATGGTCATCGTGTTCGGAGGATTCATCGCGGCGGGCCTCCCCCTCATCGGCGCGATCGCTGCGATCGCCGGCGGGCTGCTCGCGCTGCTCGGGTTCAGCCACGTCACCGACCTCGATGCGACCGTCGTCAACATCGTCACGATTCTTGGTCTCGGCCTCTCGATCGACTACGGCCTGCTCATCGTCGGACGCTTCCGCGAGGAACTGTCGCGCCTCGCGCTGCAGCGCGAGGCCGACGGCCTCGACGGGGTGCTCACGAGCGCCGACCACGACCTCGCGACCCAGCGCACGATCGCGACGGCCGGGCGCACCGTTCTCTTCAGCGGGCTTACGGTCGCGATCTCCGTCGCAGGGCTCGTCCTGTTCCCCGCATCGGTGACAAAGGCGATCGGCCTCGCCGGCCTGTCCGTCGTCGCCGTCGCCTGCCTCGCGGCGCTGACGCTCGTGCCCGCCTGCGCGCGCCTCGCTGCGGCGCGCCTCGCGAAGAAGCGCGTGCAGCCTGACGCGGACGAGGGACGATTCGCCGACCTCGCCCACGCCGTCCAGCGTCATCTGTGGATCTCGATCTGCGGTGTCGTCGTCGTCCTGCTCGTGCTGGCCGCGCCGCTGCTCGGCATGCGGCAGGTGAGCTCGACGAGCGCGTTGCTGCCGACGTCGGACCCGCAACGCACCCTCATGAACGACCTCGCCCACGACTTCCCTGCGCTCGGCGAACCCGCCGTGAGCATCGTCGGCGAGACCGACGTGGCGACGATGACGAAGTGGGTCTCGAGCGATGTCGCACACCGCGAATACGTCACCGGGGTCAACCCCGTGCGTGACCTCGGCGACGGCAAGGTCGCCGTCGGATTGCGAGTCGACGGGGCCACCCCCTCCAACGGGCGCACGCAGCACGTCGTCCACGACCTGCACGCTCACCGCCCAGGATTTCCGACATGGGTGACGGGCCAGCAGGCCAAGCTCGACGACTACACGCACGCCATCGCTGCGCGAGCCCCCTACGTCGTGCTCGTCGTTGCGTTCGCGACGCTCGTGCTGCTGTTCCTCATGACGGGATCGCTCGTCCTGCCGCTCAAGGCCCTCCTGTTCAACGCCCTCTCCCTCGGCGCGAGCCTCGGAGCGATGACGTGGATCTTCCAGAACGGCCACTTCGAATCGCTGCTCGGCTACACGAGCAACGACGCGATCGAGTCGACCGTCCCCGTCATCCTCATCGCGTTCGGTTTCGGCCTGGCGATGGACTACGAGGTATTCCTGCTCTCTCGCATCGTCGAGGCCCACGAACATGGTGACGACGACGCGCGCGCCGTCGCCGTCGGCATCCAGCGCAGCGGACGCATCGTGACGAGCGCCGCACTTCTCATGGTCATCGTCATGCTCGGGTTCGCCGCGGCGAAGATGGTCATCATCAAGCAGATCGGCGTGGGCCTCGCCCTGTCGATCATTCTCGACGCCACGCTCGTCCGCATGATCCTCGTGCCCGCGACGATGACCGTCATGGGCCGGTGGAACTGGTGGGCCCCCGCCCCGATGAAACGCTGGCACGCCCGCTTCGGCCTCCGCGACTGACTCCCCCGCGAATCGCGTCCCCCTTTGCGAATCCCGTCCCCAACGGCGATTTGCGGTCACATTCGAACACCGGCGCCCTCGAGCATCCGGCGCATGCCGGCCGCGCCGCTGCTGGGGTCATGCAGATGTGCCCGGATGCCGCAGGACGTCGCCGCCGCGACGTTGCGGGCCGAATCGTCGACGAACACGATCTGACCCGCCGGGACGTCCAGCCGGTCGATGATCGACGCGAAGAACGCCTCGGCCGGTTTGCACGCGCCGAGCTCGCAGGAATAGAACTCCTCGTCGAACACTCCGGCGTAGCGGCGGCGCATGAGGTCACGGCGCACGTCCTGCTGGTTGGTTGCGAGATGCACGCCGTACCCGGCACGTCTGACCTTGGCGACGACGGCCATCGCCTCTTCGTCGATGTCGAAACGCGACCACAGCTGCAGCGCGTCATCGGGATCGAGCGCGACCCCGTGCTCCTCGGCCGCGGCGACGAGGCAGTCACGCATCCTCGCCTCGCCCCGCATGGCGGGCAGTTCGCGGGCGAACACGACGGACGCGAAGCCCTCGCCACCGATCGCGTCGAGCGCACCCACCCAGCCGTGACGCGCGTGCTGCAGCACACCGTCGGCATCGAACAGGACGGTAGCCGTATCACGCATGTGGCGACCCTACGGCTGAAAGGGGCAAGCCCTGAAACCGTTGTCGGGCCCAGCACCCCCGGCGCGTCGCGCAGAATCGGTCGAGCCCCTGACGTCATGCGACGTCAGGGGCTCGACCCGTTGATCGGTCGCCGATCAGCCGATCACGACTTGTTGGGCGACACCTCGGCCGGAGCGGCGGGCGATGCGGCGTCCGCAGAAGCCTCACTCTTGACCTGAGGCTTGGCGTCCACACCCGCCTCCTTGCGCTGCTGAGCGGAGATCGGGGCGGGCGCGGCCGTCAGCGGGTCATAGCCGCCGCCGCTCTTCGGGAACGCGATGACGTCGCGGATCGAGTCGGTGCCCGCGAGCAGCGAGACGATGCGGTCCCAGCCGAACGCGATGCCGCCGTGCGGGGGCGCACCGAAGCTGAACGCCTCGAGGAGGAAGCCGAACTTCTCCTGCGCGTCCTCCTCGCTCAGACCCATGACCTTGAAGACGCGCTCCTGCAGGTCCTTGCGGTGGATACGAATCGAGCCACCGCCGATCTCGTTGCCGTTGCACACCATGTCGTACGCGTACGCGAGCGCCTCGCCTGGTTCGGTGTCGAACGTGTCGACGTACTCGGCCTTCGGCATCGTGAACGCGTGGTGCACGGCCGTCCACGTACCGGAGCCGACGGCGACGTCCCCCGAGGCGACAGCGTCGGCGGCAGGCTCGAACAGCGGCGCGTCGACGACCCACAGGAAGCTCCACGCGTTCTCGTCGATGAGGTCGCAGCGCTTGCCGATCTCCAGACGCGCTGCGCCGAGCAGCGCGCGCGACGCCTTCGTCGCACCCGCGGCGAAGAAGATGCAGTCGCCGGGCTTCGCACCGACGTGGCCGGCGAGGCCCGCCACCTCGGTCTCGGTGAGGTTCTTGGCCACCGGGCCGGTGAGCGAGCCGTCCTCCTGGACGAGGACGTACGCAAGGCCCTTCGCGCCGCGCTGCTTCGCCCACTCCTGCCACGCGTCGAGCTGACGACGGGGCTGCGACGCACCACCCGGCATGACGACGGCGCCGACGTATTCGGCCTGGAACACGCGGAACGTCGTGTCCCTGAAGAACTCCGTGCACTCGACGAGCTCGTTGCCGAAGCGCAGGTCGGGCTTGTCCGAGCCGTACTTCGCCATCGCGTCGGCGTACGTCATGCGCGGGAACGGCGTCGGCAGGTCGACGCCGATCGTCGCCCACACGGCCTTCGCGATCTGCTCACCGAGCTCGATGACGTCGTCCTGCTCGACGAAGCTCATCTCGATGTCGAGCTGCGTGAACTCGGGCTGACGGTCGGCGCGGAAGTCCTCGTCGCGGTAGCAGCGCGCGATCTGGTAGTAGCGTTCCATCCCGGCGACCATGAGCAGCTGCTTGAACAGTTGCGGGCTCTGCGGCAGCGCGTACCAGCTGCCCGGCGCGAGACGAGCGGGGACGAGGAAGTCGCGAGCGCCCTCGGGCGTCGAACGCGTCAGCGTCGGCGTCTCGATCTCGACGAAGTCGCGCTCGTTGAGCACGGCGCGCGCAGCCTGGCTCACCTTCGAGCGCAGACGGATCGCGTCGCCCTGGTCCTTGCGACGTAGGTCGAGGTAGCGGTACTTGAGGCGCGCCTCCTCGCCGACGGTGATGCGCTCGTCGATCTGGAACGGCAGCGGCGCCGCCTCGGAGAGCACCTCGATCTCGTTCGCGACGACGTCGACCTCACCTGTCGGCAGGTTCGGGTTGACGTCCTTCGGCTCGCGCGCGGCGACCTCACCCGTCACCTTGATGCAGTATTCGGAGCGCAGACCGTGCGCGGCGCCAGTCAGCACCTCGTCGCGTGCGACGACCTGGACGACGCCCGAGGCGTCACGCAGGTCGACGAAGGCGACACCGCCGTGGTCGCGACGCTTGGCCACCCAACCCGTCAGGGTGACGGTGTCACCGACGTCGGCTGCGCGAAGGGTTCCGGCTTCATGGGTTCGAAGCATGATGTTCCTCTCGATTCGTTCCATGCGGCGACGCGTCGATCGGACGATGCTCGACCGGGCGCCCCACGTGGGAGCAGCCCGGGAGGTGTGGGCGGGGGCCAGGTCGCGGTGCCACCACACCTTCGCCGAAAGATCTTCGGCCTCTCGTCGGTGACGCCGGACGCGCGGTCCGCCGCAGAACACGCCCGTCACGGGCGATGCTCGGGCGGGGTGTCAGGCCGCCACGGCGTACCTGCTCATTCTAGGTGATGCCGCGTGTGCGACGCGCCCGTGTTTTTCGCGGCTCAGTCGAGCTCGTCCCCATCGACGTAGAACCAGCGGCCGGCGCGGCGTTCGAAGCGCGAGTGCTCTCGCAGCACCCCGCGACGGCCGTCGTCGGCGAGGTAGGACGCCTCGAAGGTGACGGTGCCGCGCGTATCGGCCTCGTTCATGCCGCCGTCACCCGTGTCGAGCACCCGCAGGGCCAGCCACGTCACGCCGTCGAGGTCGCCGACCTGAGCCGGGCGCGTGCGCGGATGCCAGGTGCGCCAGAGGTGGTCGGCGTCACGTAGCACGAACGCCGTGTAGCGCGAGCGCATGAGCGCTTCGGGCGTCGGCGCGAGCACGCCGTCGAGGACGAGCGGGCCGCAGCATTCGCGCAACGAGCGCCCGGGAACCCAGGCGCAGGGGCACTCAGCGTCCGGGCCGGGTCGCACGCTTGGGTCGGCCGCAGCAGGCATGGGTCTCCTCGGTGACGGGCTCGCGCAGCGATCGGCGCGCGGCGGTTCGTTGGCACGACGATAACCTGTGCGCCATGACGAAGCGGATCGCGATGTACTTCCTCGGCGGAACCATCTCCATGTCCTCCGGTGACGGCGCCGGAGTGCGCCCCACGCTCGGCGCCGACGACCTCATCGCCGCTGTCCCCGGCCTCGACGCAGCTGACGTCGACCTCACCGGCGAGACGATCGCGCGCGAACAGAGCGGTTCGCTCACCCCGGCGCACCTGCTCGAGGTGCTGCAGCGCGCGAGTGCCTCCGACGCCGACGGGTTCGTCCTCGTCCAGGGCACCGATACGCTCGAGGAGAGCGCCTACCTGCTCGACCTGCTCTGGGACGACGGGCGCGCGTTCGCCGTCACGGGCGCGATGCGCAACCCGACGATGGCCGGGGCCGACGGAGCCGCCAACATGCTCGCCGCGATCCGCGTCGCCGCGAGCGACGCCGCGCGTGGGCTGGGCGTCGTCGCCGTGTTCGCCGATGAGATCCACGCGGCGCGCTCGGTGACGAAGGGCGACACGTCGTCGCTCACGACGTTCGTCTCCCCCGACTGCGGCCCGATCGGGCGCGTCCTCGAAGCTCATACCCACCTCTTCCACCGCCCCGCGCGACTGCCGGCCCTCCCCCGGCCTGACGCCGTCGACGCCGAGGTGCCCGTCCTGACGGTGGCACTCGGGCAGTCCCCGCGGGCGCTCGACGCCGTGAGCGCGGGCGCCGACGCGCTCGTCATCGCCGGCCTCGGAGCCGGGCACGTGCCCGGGTGGTGGGCCGAGAGCGTCGGACACATCGCGGCCCGCATTCCCGTCATCATGACAAGCCGGACGTTCTCGGGCCCGGCGCTCGTCGAGACGTACGGTGCGGTCGGCGCGGAGGTCGACCTCCAGCGCCGCGGCGTCGTCATGGGTGGCTACCTGCGCGCCACGCAGGTGCGACTGCTCGTCATGACGATGCTGGCCACCGGGGCCTCACGCGAGAGCATCGCCGCCGAGGTGCGCCGCCGCGGCGGCTACCGCTGACCCGCTACTGCTTCGGAGCGAAGGCCGGGTGCACCGACCACGGGGTGTCGGGGGCGCGCAACGGCGCCCAGCCCGCGTCGCGCGCCGCGCGAGCCGCGAGGCATGACATGAGCAGCGTCGGGTTGTGGAGGCGCCCCGCGAGCGCTGCGTCGACGACGTCGTCGAGGCGAGCCCAGCCGGTCGGCATGTCGAGTTCTTCCTCCTCGCGCTCGAACCGGTCATCCTCCGACACGTCGGTGAGGTCGCGGGCGAGGAAGACGCGAAGCTGCTCCGAGAGCCCGCCCGGTGACGAGGCGTAGTCGATGAGCAGGTCGAGGCGTCCGGCGCGCAGGTCGGCCTCTTCGTAGAGCTCACGCAGCGCCGCCTCGTGCGGCGGCTCGCCGTCGACGTCGAGCAGCCCCGCCGGGATCTCCCACTCCTGCGCACCGATGGGGTGCCGGTACTGGCGAATGACGAGCACCTCCTCAGCGCCGGGTTCGCCGCGCATCGCGAGGACGGCGACGGCGCCCGGGTGGCGGACGAAGTCACGGGTGACGCGTCCGGCATCGCCGAGATCGGCTTCCTCCTGGACGACGTCCCAGACCCGTCCCTCGTAGACGACGTCGCTGCGCACGACGGGCGCGGGGGTGTAGTCGTCGACGAGTTGACTGGGGGTGATCGTGGGGTGGATGGAAGTCATGCCACCGATCCTGACACACCGGACTGGCACCCGGCCCCACCCGGCCGCTACGTCGCAGGCCGACGTCCCAGGAAACGACGAGGAGGGCGGCGCCGTCTCCGGCATCGCCCTCCTCGATTCATGACACGCGGCCCGAACAGCGGCCGCACGTCGTCACTTGCTCGGTCGCTCCAGCGCGGCCTCGACGAGCCCCGCGAACAGCGGGTGCGCACGGTGCGGTCGCGACTTGAACTCCGGATGAGCCTGCGTCGAGACGTAGTACGGGTGAACGTCCTTCGGCAGTTCGACGAACTCGACGAGCCCGAGCTCGGGGTGCGTACCCGAGACGACGAGGCCAGCGTCGGTGACCTGCTCGAGGTAGTCATTGTTCACCTCGTAGCGGTGACGGTGACGCTCGCTCACCTCCGTCGTGCCGTAGGCGTTCGCCACGACCGAGCCGTCGAGCAGCTTCGCCGGGTAGGCGCCGAGGCGCATCGTGCCGCCGAGGTCGCCGGCGCCCTCGACGAACGACTTCTGCTCCTCCATCGTCGCGATGACGGGGTGTGACGTCTCGGGGTCGAACTCGGAGCTCGACGCGTCAGCGATGCCCGCGACGTTGCGCGCGTACTCGATGACCATGCACTGCAGGCCGAGGCAGATGCCGAGCGTCGGCACCTTGTTCTCACGGGCCCACTTCAGCGCGCCGAGCTTGCCCTCGATGCCGCGCACGCCGAACCCGCCGGGCACGAGCACCGCGTCGACACCCGACAGCGCCTTCTTCGCGCCCGCGTCGCTCGTGCAGGTGTCGGAGGCGACCCAGCGGATCTTCACCTTCGTGTCGTGATGGAAACCGCCGGCGCGCATCGCCTCGGTGATCGACAGGTAGGCGTCGGGCAGGTCGATGTACTTGCCGACGAGGGCGATCTCGACCTCGTGCGCCGGACGGTGGACGTGGTCGAGGAGCTTGTCCCACTGGGCCCAGTCGACGTCACGGAACGGCAGGCCAAGGCGGCGGATGACGTACGCGTCGAGCCCCTCAGAGTGCAGCACGCGCGGGATGTCGTAGATGCTCGGCGCGTCGACGGCGGCCGCGACGGCCTCGGAGTCGACGTCGCACATGAGCGAGATCTTGCGCTTGATCGGCTCGGGGATCTCGCGATCGGCGCGCAGGATGAGCCCGTCGGGCTGGATGCCGACCTGACGCAGTGCAGCGACGGAGTGCTGCGTAGGCTTCGTCTTCAGCTCACCGCTGGGGCCGATGTACGGCACGAGCGAGACGTGGAGGAAGAAGACGTTGTCGCGGCCCACGTTGTGGCGCACCTGGCGTGCGGCCTCGAGGAACGGCAAGGACTCGATGTCGCCGACCGTGCCACCGATCTCGGTGATGATGATGTCGGGTGCGTCGTCACCGTTCGCCTCGGCGCGCATGCGCTCGACGATCTCGTTCGTGATGTGCGGGATGACCTGCACCGTGTCACCCAGGTATTCCCCGCGGCGCTCGCGGGCGATGACGTCGGAGTACACCTGGCCGGTCGTGACGTTGGCGCGCCCGTGCAGGTTGACGTCGAGGAATCGCTCGTAGTGACCGATGTCAAGGTCGGTCTCCGCGCCGTCTTCGGTGACGAACACCTCACCGTGCTGGAACGGGTTCATCGTCCCCGGGTCGACGTTCAAGTAGGGGTCGAGCTTCTGCATCGTAACGCGCAGGCCGCGCGAACGCAGCAAACGGCCGAGACTGGATGCCGAAAGGCCCTTTCCGAGGGAGGAGGCCACGCCTCCGGTGACAAAAATATGCTTCGTCGTCTGATCCACCACGGAATGCCAGCCTACTTCATCGAGAGGTGTTCGGGCGACAGGGTTGCCGCACGATGGATGTGAACCGAGAGAACGCTCAGGCGCTCGCCTTCTGTGACGCGCCGGCGGCCGTCAGCAGCGATTCGGCGTGCTCGCGCGCGACCGCGCTTGTCGTGTCGCCACCCAGCATGCGCGCGATCTCGGTGACGCGCGCGTCACCCGTGACGGCGGCGACGCCGCTCTCGGTGACGGCGCCGTCATGCGATTTGTGGACGACGAGGTGGTTGTCGGCGTACGCCGCGACCTGCGCGAGGTGCGTCACGACGATGACCTGTGCGCTCTGCGCGAGCCGCGCCAGGCGCGCGCCGATGTCGTGCGCCGCCTCGCCCCCGACGCCGGCGTCCACCTCGTCGAACACGAACGTGGGCACGCTGCCCGTCGACGTCACCACCTCGAGGGCGAGCATGACGCGCGACAGCTCACCACCGGAGGCGGCCTTCGTCACCGGCTTCGGATCCATGCCGCGGTTGGCCGACAGCAGGATCGTGACGTCGTCGATGCCGTGCTCCGAGGGTTTGACGAGGCGCCCGTCGGGCAGTTCGAGGCCCTTGTCGGCTTCGGCGATCGAGACCTCGACGACGAGGCGAGCCGAGCCCATCGCGAGGTGATGCAGCTCCTGCGTGACAGCCTCACCCAGTCGCTCGGCCGCGGATCGACGCAGATCGTGCAGCGCGAGAGCATCAACCCCGACCTTCGGCGTGAGCCCCGCGATCTCGGCGTCGATCGCGGCGATGCGATCGTCCGAGCCGGCGAGCTCCTGAGCCTCACGCCCGGCCTGCTCACGCCACGTGAGCACGTCGTCGAGTTCGGGCCCGTACGCCTTGAGCAGCTGGGTGATGGCGGCGCGCCGCTGATGCACCTCCTGCAACCGCTGCGGATCCATGTCGATGGCCGCCGCGTACTGCGCGACGTCGGCGGCGAGGTCGGCCGTGAGCGTCTGCACCTCCCGCAACCGCTCGATGAACGGTGCGAGGTCGGCGTCCAGCGTCACACCCGACTCGAGCCCACTGCGCGCAGCAGCCATGAGCGCCAGCGCATTCGGCTCGTCGGGCGACAACTCGTCGCCGGCCATCGCCGCACCCGCACCACGCGAGGCGGCCAGGAGATCCTCGGCATGCGTGAGCCGCTCGCTCTCCGCCGCGAGTTCGACGTCCTCACCCTCGAGCGGCTCGATCTCGTCGATGCGCGCGATCCCGGCCTCGAGCATCGTGAGCCGCTGCGCGCGCTCCTGCGCCTTGAGCGTCAACTCGCGCCGCTCGGCCCGCAGCGCCTTCAGCCTCACGTACCCGTCGCGGTAGCGCTGCGCCAACTCGGAGAGTTCGGGGCCTGCGAACGCGTCGAGGATCTGACGGTGTTCCTCCGGCTGCTTGAGCCGCCATTGGTCGGCCTGCCCGTGCACCGCGACCAGCTCATGCCCGATGCGCGCCAGCACGCCTGCGGGGACACTGCGCCCGGCCACCTGCGCACGCGAACGCCCCGTCGCGGCCACCGAGCGGCTGAGGATCACCTCGTCGCCCGCCTCCACGTCGAACTCATCGGCCAGCGCGGCCGCGCTCACGTGCTCGCCCGGCACGTCGAGGAACCCCTCGACGAGCGCCGACTTCTCCCCCGTGCGCACCCGATCGGCGTCAGCACGCTCACCGAGCAGCAGCCCGAGACCGCTGACGACCATCGTCTTGCCCGCGCCCGTCTCGCCCGTGACCACGTTGAGCCCCGGGCTGAGTTCGAGCGTCGCGTCGGCGATGACACCCATGTTGCGAATCCGGATTTCCCTCAGCACGCTTCCCACCCTACGGGCACGACGCGACGAATGGTGATTCGAACACGCTTACGAACAGATCAACTTTTCAGTGCGCGCGTCGCATGCCGCGCCAGCCCTCGACCGGCAGGTCGAACTTGCGCACGAGACGATCGGTGAAAGGCGCCGTGCTCAAACGTGCCAGCGTCACGGGCTTGTCGCTCGCGTGCACCTCGACCCGGGCTCCGTCGGGCAGGTCGAACGGGCGTCGCCCGTCACACCACAACACGGCGCGCCCTTGCGCACCAGGCACGAGTTCGACGGCGAGCTGCGCGCGCGGCCCCAGCACGAGCGGGCGCGCGAACAGCGCGTGCGCCGAGATCGGCACGAGGAGAATGGCCTCGGTGTCCGGCCACACGACCGGTCCTCCCGCGCTGAAGGCATAGGCCGTCGACCCCGTCGGCGTCGCGATGACGACGCCGTCAGCGCCCCAGGACGCGAGGGGACGGCCGTCGATCTCGACGGTCAGTTCGAGCATGCGCTCTCGTGCGGCCTTCTCGATGCTCGCCTCGTTGAGCGCCCACCCGCGGTGCAGTTCCACCTCACCGCGCCCGTCGGTCGCGACGACCTCGAGCGTCGCGCGGGTCTCGACGATCCACGAGCGCTCACGCACGCAGGCGACGATCCGCTCGACATCCTCCTTCTCCGCCTCGGCGAGAAACCCGACGTGGCCGAGATTGATGCCGAGCAGCGGCACCCCGCAGTCGCGCGACAGTTCGGCGGCGCGCAGGATCGTGCCGTCGCCGCCCAGGACGACGGCGAGCTCGCACGCCACCCCGGCTTCCTCCGGGGCGACGGTGACGACGCCGGGTCGCTGCACGATCCCGAAGGCCGCCAACTCGTCAGCAATGCCCGCGACCTCGATACCGGCGGCCGTCAGCCCGTCGACGAGCCGCTCGGCGACCTCGTAGGCCTCGGGCCGGCGCGGATGGCCGATGAGCAGGACACGGCGGTTCATCACTCGCTCCTTCGCGTGAGGTCGCGGATTCGCTGGTCGACGGAGGCTTCGTCCAGGGCGCCGCCGACCGCGGCGCGACGCAACAAGACGAGGTATTCGTGGTTGCCGTGGCTGCCCACCATCGGGCTCCACTCGAGACCGTGCACGGCGAGGCCGAGGTCGCACGCGCACCCGAGCACCTTGTCGATGCTCTCGCGACGCTGCTCGACTGACGTCACGACGCCCGTCCTGCCCAGTCTCTCGCGTCCGACCTCGAACTGCGGCTTGATGAGCGCGATGAGATCACCGTCGTCGGCGAGCAGAAAGGCCATGTGGGGCAGGGCCAGCGTCAGTGAGATGAACGACAGATCGCTGACGACGAGTGCGAACGGTGAGCCGTCGAGCTGCGTCGCGCTCACGACGTCGCGGACGTTGACGCCCTCGAGATCGGTGACGCGCGGGTCGCTCTTGACCGGTTCGGCGAGCTGGCCGTGCCCGACGTCGAGAGCGACGACGTGAGCCGCCCCCCGTTCGAGCAGCACCTGCGTGAACCCACCGGTCGAGGCCCCGACGTCGATGGCGTGTGCCCCCGCGACGCGGGTCGCGACACCGGGAAAGGCCTCGAACGCGGCGAGGAGCTTGTGTGCGGCACGGCCCACGTAGTGGTCGAGGTCGCCCTCGATCTCGACGTTCTGCGTGTCGCTCACCTTGGTCGACGCCTTCGCCTCGGCCTTGCCGTCGACAAGCACTCTCCCCGCGTCGAGCAGCTCCTTCGCCTGGGCGCGAGAACGCACGAGGCCGCGCGCCACGAGGGCGGCGTCGAGTCGCACACCACTCACGCCTGGGCCTGTTCGAGGCGTCGCTGCAAGCTCTCATGGACGTCGTGTGCACGAGCGATGACGTCGGCGGCGTCGACGTCGGGCCCACAGCTTTCCGACCCGCTGTCATTCGACGCACTGCCGACCGACCCATTGCTGCCCGTCGACTCGCCGGCCATCGCATCGACGCTCTCGCGCAGGCGGCTCACGGCATCGTCCAGCTCTGTGTCACCGACCGGGCCGTCCCCGGCGATCACACGACGGCCCCCGGCCCGCTGGGCGAGCTCACCCGGGCTGGGCACCCCGACGCTCATGACCCGCACGCCTGACGCATCTCGCGCGCCGCGTCCTCGGCGGAGAGGTCTCCCGCATCGACGCGCTCCCACAGGGACGTCAGCAGACCGCGCACGCGAGCGATGCTCGCCCCCGCGTCGCATTCCCCGGCAGTCTCGACCTCGTACGGCTGCGTCAAGCCGCGCAGATCCGCGAGCACGTACGTCGGGCGACGCTCCTTCGGTGCCGCGGCTGCGTCCGCGAGGCCGTGAACACCGGTGAGCACGAGCACGCTGTCGTACCCGCCGCGGGTCGCGCCTTCGATATCCGTCTCGAGCCGGTCGCCGACAGCAAGGACGCGCGACGCGTCGGCCGCGCCGATGCGCTCACTCGCCATGTCGTACATGACGGGCATGGGCTTGCCGGCCACTTCGGGATCGACCGCCACCGCATTGCGGACGGCCTGGACGAGCGAGCCGTTGCCGGGTGCGATCCCTTTCTCGGTCGGCAAGGTCAGGTCAGTGTTCGTCGCGACCCAGCGCGCACCACCGTTGACGGCGTGCGCTGCGGCCGCGAGGTCCGTCGCACGGACATCCGGCCCGTAGCCCTGGACGACGGCATCGATGTCGCCGGTACCTGCACCTGCATCGTCGTCGCCGACGCAGACGAAACCGGCCTCCCTCAGCGCTCGGGCGACGCCCTCCCCGCCGATCGGCAGGACGATACGCACCTGCGCGCCACTCTCGCGCAGCACGTGCGCTGCCGCCATCGACGAGTTGACGACGTCCTCGTCGCCCAGAAGCAGCCCGAGCTCACGCAGATGCGCCGCGACGGCCGACGGGGGACGCGAAGCGTTGTTCGTCGCGTAGACGACACGCGTCCCATGCTCGCGCGTGCTCTGGAGGCTCGCGATGGCATGCGGGATGGCGTCGGGCCCTGCGTAAACGACGCCGTCGAGGTCGCAGACGATGCCGTCGTACCGGTCGAGCAGGCCTTCAGTCACGGGAGTCCTGTTCCCCGACCGACGCTGACGGTTCGTTCGGCGGTACCGCGCCGAACGCGCTCAGGTCGAGATCGGCGAGACGCGGGTCGACGTCCTGCTCGTCCTCCGGCGCGAGGTCGGTCAGCTCGAAGCCGTCGATCTGATCGATGCGGTCGGCGGCGTCCGTCTCGCCATCACGGTCAGCCGCGTCAGCCTTGACGAACCACGCCCGCGCTTCCTCCTGCTCACCCAGGTCGAGCAACGCGTCAGCATACGCATAGAACAGACGAGCGGCCCACGGCTGCGTCGTCGCCTTCTGCAGGGCGGGAATGCGCAATCCGACGACGGCAGCTCGCGACTGTCCCATGTCGCGGCGCACGCCGGAGACGACGATGGCCAACTCGATGTTGTCCGCCTCAGAGAGGCGTTGCGCTTCCGGAGAGTTCGCCAGCTCAAGGGCCCGCTCGTAGCGCCCCAGGCCACGCTCGCAGTCGACCATGTACGGCAGCAGGTGGTCGGAGCCGGACAGCCGACGCGCGGTCCGGAACTCACGCAGCGCCTCGGCGAACTCGCCCGTACGGTAGAGCACCAGACCGAGCGCCTCGCGCGCTGCCGGAACCCGGCCGGCCCGGCTCACGGCGTGCTGCGCGTGGTCGAGCGCCTTCTCCGGGTTCTCGTCCACCAGTTCGGCGGCAGCGACGAGGTGCTTGGCGACGCCCTCGGCGTTCTCCTTGCTCAGGGTACGCAGCTGCTGACGCACCGCCTTGTCGAGCTCATAACCCGTGATGTCCTCCGGCAGCACCGGCTCCGGCTTGCGACGGGGACGCTCGTCCCCCACGGCCTTCGCGTCCCAGCTGCGCGGGCCACGAATCGACGACTGCTCGTCCGACCAGCCGGCACCGCGGTCCCCCCGGCCGGTGAACCCGCCACGGTTGTCGCTGCGGACATCCTGACGGAAACCGCCACCCCGCTCGTCACGACGATCCGAACCGCGTCCGTAACCGCCACGCTCATCACGCCCGGACGAGCGACGCTCGTCCCGGCCACGGTCATCACGACGGAAACCCCCACGATCCTCACGACCCCGCTCGTCCTCCCGACGCGGTCTGCCATAGCTGCGGTCGTCCCGCCCACGGTCGTCCCGACGGAACCCCCCACGATCGTCACGGCTGCGCTCATCACGACGGAACCCCCCACGATCGTCACGACCGAAGGAACGGCGATCGTCACGACCCCGCTCGTCGTCCCGACGCGGGCCACCGTAGCCACGCTCATCGCGACGGAAACCTCCACGGTCGTCACGGCGGTCGCCGCCCCGTCCATGGCTGCTTCGCTCGTCGCGACCTGACGAGCGACGATCGTCGCGTTCGAACCGACCCCGCTGCTCACGGGAACCCCTGTCGTCACGAGCCGGGCGAGGCTCGCCGGAGGCCGCCCCAAGACCTCCCTGCGACCAGCGCGAACTGCGTTCGCGACGCTCTGGCGTGTTCTCGGTGTTCTCGTCAGGCATGTCTTCCTCTTCTCAGGACGGGCAATAGACATCGTGGCACGAGGGCGGCGCCTCGGGCGAGCCGGCACCCATTACTACGACCGAGCGAGGGCATCGATCACGGCTGCCCAGCCAGGGCACACATGAAAGAAGGGCCCTTGATCCGAGAACAGCTAGGTTCCGAGCCACCTATCGGGGGCTTCGAGGAACACGACGTTCATCAGATCAAGGACCCTTCTGTTGAAGAAGTCCGGCGGTGTCCT
>NZ_AEIQ01000036.1:0-27077 GCF_000152185.1 Dermacoccus sp. Ellin185
GCTCGGCCGCCGTCATGGTGCGTGCCGTGCCGCTCGTGGCCGGCGGACGCCGCCTCGGCGCGGCGCTGCTGCTGCGCGACATCACCGAGCTGCGCCGTCGCGACCGCGAACTGCTGACGAAGGACGCGACGATCCGCGAGATCCATCACCGCGTCAAGAACAACCTGCAGACGGTGGCCGCGGTGCTGCGCCTGCAGGCGCGCCGGCTGCCCGACGAGGAGGCCCGTCAGGCCCTCGCCGACGCGGGGCGCCGTGTCGGCGTCATCGCCGCGGTTCACGAGTCGCTCAGCGAGGGCTTCGGTGGCACGGTCGACTTCGACGACGTCGCTGCCCGCGGCCTCGCCTCGAGCATCGACGTGGCCCGCCGCTCGGACGCCTCGGTGGCCTCCCACCTCGACGGCTCCTTCGGTGTGCTCTCGAGCGAGGACGCGACGTCCCTCGCGATGGTCCTCGGCGAGCTCGTGCAGAACGCCGTCGAGCACGGCCTCGGGGACGCCGGCGGCAACGTCACCGTACGGGCACGTCGCGACGGCGACCGGCTCGACGTCCACGTGATCGACGACGGCCGCGGCTACGAGCGCGGAGGTGCGCCCGGCGGCGAGCATGGCGGTACCGGCCTGGACGCGCCGACAGGTGCGTCAGCACGCGTGCGCAGCGGGCTCGGGACGCAGATCGTCACGACGTTCGTCGAGGATCTGCACGGCGAGATCGCCTGGCATCGCCTCGAGGGCGGCGGCACCGACGCGCACTTCAGCGCCCGTCTGCGTCCAGTCCCTGCGTCGAACTGACCTACGTCAGCCGCGCCCCAAGTCATCGATTCTCAACCATTACCCGGTGCGCGAATCCCGTCCCCATCGACGATTTTCGTCTACCTTCGCGAATCCCGTCCCCATCGGCGATGTTCGTGCCCATGTGCGATCATCGGTCACAGTCGCTCATCGCCGTGTTCACCCGCCGGCGCGCAGATCCCAGCACCAGCAGCCGGGCCCGGACATGACAGAACTGGCGGTCACACCCAGGGTGTGCCGCCAGTCGTCGACGCGGGGCTCAGGTCAGCTGGCGCGGCGGGCGCGGGCGTTGCGGCGCTTGAGAGCGCGACGCTCGTCTTCCGAGAGGCCGCCCCAGACGCCTGCATCCTGACCGGATTCGAGAGCCCACTTCAGGCAGGTGTCGATCACTTCGCAGCGTCGGCACACAGCCTTGGCGTCTTCGATCTGCTGCAGGGCAGGGCCGGTATTGCCGATCGGGAAGAAAAGCTCCGGGTCCTCGTCCAGGCACGCAGCGCGATTGCGCCAATCCATGTGGCTTGCTCCTTGATGTCTCCGCTGAAACCGGCGGGGTCGGTTCGAACGCTGCCGGGGTGCCGGCGTGTCCACAGTGCGACGCTGGGACGCGCTGCGGAGGTGTTCCGTTATAGGTTCACACCTGGCGCGGGCGAGCACAAGGGGTTTGCCCGAACTTTTTGTGTGCTTATGTGAGCTTTTGCTCACACGATGTTCGTAAATGTCGCGGCGTAAGGTGGAAGCGTGGACACCACCCGCTCGACGTCATCGATCCCCGCTCCCACCTGGAAGGGCTCGCGCGCCCATTGGCTCGCCGCCGCTACGGGCACGGCGATCTCGGCGGCCGCCATCCTCGTCATGGCCGTCATGTCGGTCGTGAGCGCCGTCACCGGATCGGCCAGCACGACGACGCGCGCCCTCACGGAGGCGGCCATGCTCGTCGTCCTCGGGGGAGCGGTGCTGGCCCTCGTCGTCGGCCTGGTGCGTGCCAAGTCACTGGTCAAGACCCCGACGCTGCTGTGGAACGCCATGCTCGTGCCGATCGGCTTCAGCCTCATGGACGGCGGTGCCGCCGCGCTCGGCATCGCGACCGTCGTCGTTGCTGTGGCTACGTTCGTCGTCGCGCTGCCGCTACCGCGCTACGAGGCGGACGTCGAGGACGGCGCGGCGCTCTGAGAGCCGGCGGGTGACGTCGGGGGACTCGCCGAGCCGCGGGACGTCGCAGAACTCGTCGCGCTCGACGACGCACCCGCATCCTTCGTCGACTCACCGGTTCGCAGCTTCGCGCCGAGCAGGTCGAGGAGCGCGGGCACGGTCTTCGTCGTGTACGCGCGGCGCGAATCGGCGTGCGAGTCGGCCAGCGTCGAGAAACCGATGCCGGAGAAACGAACGACCGCCGCAGCCTCCCCCGTGCGCACGAGCGCATAGGTCGTCGTCCCGTCGGTGAAGGAATCGCTGACGCCGTGCGCGCCCTCGCCGTAGAACGTGTAGAGACCGCGGTTGGCCTGGGCGCGCTTCTCGTGCAGGGCCTTGTCACGCTTCCAGGCGGCCTCGACGTCCTTCCACTCGCCGGTGTGCGGCAGCGCGACGACGAAGTGGCTGCGGTCGTCAGAGGGTTCACCGGCGATGTTCAACTCGAGCGTGTCGTCGCTGCCGCTCACCCCGTCGAGGTGCGGGATGATCGGCGCGAGCTCGCCGCGGGTGAACAGTGACGTCGCGTCGGGCACGGAGGACGGGTCGACCGTCTTGCCGTCGAGGCGTAGCTGCAGCGGTTTGTCGACGTGCGTCGACCCAGCGGCGGCCGACGAGGAGGCAGATCCCGACGACGAGGCGCTGGGCGACGCGCCCGTGGTCGCGGACGACGGCGTCGCAGCGGACGTGCTCGTCGCCGCGGTGGGGGAGGAGGCCGGCGACGTCTCGGCCGAACCGGTCGTCGCGACGACGACGGGCAGGGCGGCGACGACGAGGCCGGCGACGGCGATCTTGGCGCGGGTGGACATGCCTCAAGCCTGTCACATCGTGGCCCGCACGTTCGGCTGAGGTTCGTGCCGCAGGTGAACCTGGTGGCCGTGGGGCAGGACGAGCGCGCGCCCGGGCGGCATCGACGCCGGGATCTGAGCGGGACGCAGTCCTGCGAGTGAGTACTCCGTCGCGTCGTTCTGGCGCAGCACCAGCCTGACGTCGAGCAGCGCGCTGAGCTTCGAGGCGAGCACCTGCCGACCACCCGTGACGATGAACGTGTGTCCGTGACGGTGGCCTTCGCCGATGCGTTTCAGCAGGTCTTCGACGGCCAGGCCGTGGTTGATACGCAGCAGCGTCGCGTGCAGGTCCTCCCATCCATCGATGACGACGACGCTCGCCGGCCCCGCGGGGTGCGCCTCGGCGAGGTGCGTGAGCAGGCGGATGACGGCGTCCGCGTCGTCGGATGCGACGTGGACGTCGGCCGCGATCGGGTCGGTGGGGCCGACCCACCACGTCGATGCTGTGCGAGTCGTCGCGCCCGCGGCCGAACCGCACACCGCCGCCCGGGCGAGCGCCGCGGCGGCGTTCGTGCGTCCGCTGCGAGGGGCTCCCGCCAGGCCGACGTGCACTCCGGCCGGCACGGTGACGGCGGGTTGGCTCTGCGCACCGGGCAGGTCGGCGATGCCGACGACGTGCGCCAGACCGTCGTCCGTCGCAAACGCGTCGGCTGCTTCCGCGCGATCATGCCCGTCGCTCGAAGACGATGCGCCGAAGAGGGATTCGCTCCTGTCGCACACCGCCGTGTTCGAGTGAGGCGCCGGCGTCGGTCGCTCGCCCGTCAGTGCGTCGAGACCGACGACGATCTTCGTCTCGGCGAGAAGTTCGTCGACATTCTCGGGCAGCGGCGGCAGCACGGGTCGGTGGATCGGTGGGAGCTGGTGTGCGGCGGCGAGGGCCTCGTCGACGAACATCGCGAGGTCGCTGCGGGCGCTCGTCCGTCCGGGGCGGCAGGCATCACATCCGTCGCGCAGTTCGTCCAGCCCCGAGGCAGTCACGACCGTGGGGTGGACGTGCACTGCCGCGGTGGTGCCGAGCTCGCGCGGCGCACCGCTGTAGGCGCTCTGGAACTCGACGGGAGCCTCACCGGCCGTCGCGAGGTACCCGCGCCCGGGGGTGCGGGCGGAGATGCGGGAGGCCAGGGGCGAGTCGATGACGTCGATGCTGTCGGAGCGTTCACGCACCCGCAGCGCGACGCGGACGTCGAGGTTGGCGCGCATGTCGGCGCTGACGGCGCCGCCGGGGCGTTGCGTCGCGAGGATGACGTGCATGCCGAGTGACCGTCCCACAGCCGCCAGACGCACCAAACCGGCGACGAAATCGGGCAGTTCGTCTGCGAGCACGCGGAATTCGTCGACGACGACGAAGAACCGCGGCAACGCTAGGTGGGCAGGCGCGGCGGCGAGATAGTCACGGTAGGAGGTCAGCCCGTGACGCCCGAGCAGATGCTCGCGGCGCCCGATCTCGGCGCGCAACGCCGTCAGAGCACGGGTCGCGAGACCATGGTCGAGGTCGGTGACGACGCCGACGACGTGCGGCGCCCGCGCGAGCGGGCCGAACGTCGCACCTCCCTTGTAGTCGATGAGCAGCGCGTTCACGTGCTCGGGGGAGTTGAGCGTGAACAGCCCGCGCAGGTACGTGAGCAGAAACTCGGACTTGCCCGATCCCGTCGTGCCCGCGACGAGGGCGTGTGGCCCGGTGCGGGCGAGGTCGAGCGTCATGATGCCGTCGTGATCGTGGCCGATCGGCACGTTCGTGCTCGGGGTGCGCCACGCGCCGGCCACGTCGGACGGCAGCAGGGCAGCGCTCGTCGAGGCGCGCAGCGGCGCGCTATTGCCACCGGTGGCGCCCGCAGCCCAGCGGCGGTGCAGCCGCATGACAGCGGGAAACCACGTCTCACCCGGGCTGTCGAGGGTGAACGTGTGCCCGCCCGGCAGGCGGGCGGCGCGGTGTCCCGCGGCGCACGTGACGTGGACCGTCGCGGCCAATGTCGTCACGCCCGTCTCGATGCTGGGTGGCTGCGCAGCCCCCACCCAGACGACGGCCGCGCCGGCGATGACGAGGCGTCGCGCGAGGCGCGTGGCGTCGGCGCTGCCGGCTTCGAGCACGACGAGGGGGAGGTCGTCACTGCCGGGGCGACGCACCCCGTCGTCGAGTCGTGCGAGGAGGGTCTCCGGCACGCTCGTGTGGACGTGAACACGCGCCGAATCGAGCGCCCAGGCCCAGCGTCGCGACGCCGCTTGCCGGGTGACGACGACGGGCGGGGCGTCAGTCGGATCGTGCAGGACGGCGAGTTGCGCGACGACGAGTTCGAGGACTTGCGGTGTCGTAGCCGCATCGGCGTCGAGATGGACGAGGCCGCCCGGCGCCACGACGAGGGTGACGGGTGCCTCGCTGAGCCCGAGCGGGTGGCTCGAGCCGTTGCGGGCGAGGCGGTGTGCGGATTGCGCGTCACCGTACCCGAGACGCAGCAGACGTGCGCTCGGCCCGCGTCGCAGGCCGAGCCCGTCGCGGGAGCCGGCGGCGACGGCGAGCAATTGGTCGGGGCTCGGCGCCAGGCGCGCGAGAGTGACGACTTCCGCGTCGAGCGCATCAGCGACGCGGCGGCCGACGTCCTGCACTTCGCGCGCATGGTCGCGGGCTGCGCTGCGCCCACCTCGACGTCCGCGACGGCGGTCGTCGAGGTGCGTGGCCACCATGACGAGCGGGCCAACGAGCATGAAGCACAACATGTACGCCGCGTGCATGACGATCGCGAGAACCAGTGCGACGGGCACCGGGGCGAGCACCGCGATCCAGCGCAGCGGCACCCGACGTGGGGGTGTCCGGGCCGCGGGCCACTCGAACGTCCGCGCTTCGGGCAGACAGTTCGACGTCCCGGCGCGCAGGGCTGAGCCGGCGTTTGCAGGGGCGGCACTCATGGGGTCGGTTTCCGCAGGTTTGATGCCGGAGAGATCGGACCCCGCAAGGTCAGGAGGTGCTGGCTCAGCACTCGCCAGGTCGAGACGCAGCACGCTGGCGCCGAGACGCACTGATTCGCCCACACGCCAGGGGTGGCCCACGTGCGGTTGGAGGCACGCCCCGCGGCTCGTCACGCCGTTGCTGCTGCCGAGGTCGGTGATCGTCACCTGCCCGCGCGCGACGCTGACGAGGGCGTGTCGACGTGAAGCGAGGGGATCGTCGCCGAGCAGGTGATGGTGGCGTCCGAGGGTGACGTGGCCGGCGGCGAGGGGGAGCGCACTGCCCTGATGCGGGCCGCTCGCGCTGACGAGCGTCAGGATGGCCGCGTGCGCTTCCTCGTCCGGGCGGCGGGGTGGTTCGAGCAGCGCACCGTCGACGAGCGGTGCTCGGCCGAGGACGTCGTCGTCACGGATCGCTCGACCGTCGTGCGTCGGCGCGTAGGGCAGGTCGAGTGCGGGGCGGATCGCGGCGAAGGGTGTGCCGTCGGGGGCATCGACGACGATCGGGTCGCTGGGGGAGCCGTCAGCGGTGACGACGGCCAGGCGGATGCTGGTGCTCACCTGTCCAGCCTGCGGCCTGCGACGTCGCGCCGTCGGAACTGATCTGCACCTGTGGACAACGCTCTTGCCGGAGCCAGAACGGGTGCTTTGGTAAAACTTTGGTAAGAGTTTTTCCGAAACCCCCTTCGGCCCCGCGCGGCCTCTTTGATGGCTCCTGAGAGCAGGCATCGAAGAGGAGAGACGATGACGATCACGCTCATCGAGGACGAGGTGCGCGAGCAGTTGCGCGCCAAGGCCATCGACCCAGGAGCCGACCCCGAGGCGGTGCGTGGCGTCATCGCCGACGTCGTCGCCGCGACGGAGGTCGCCCGCGCCCGGGCGGGTCTGCCCGCGTCGTCGCGTTCGACGAGCGAGGCGAAGGCCGTGTTCGACGCCGTCGCGGGCTACGGGCCGCTGCAGGAGTACCTCGACGACCCCAGCGTCGAGGAAATTTGGTTGAACGAACCCGCGCGGGTCTTCGTCGCGCGCTCCGGGGTCTCCGAACTGACGCCGACGATCCTGACTCATGACCAGATCCGCGTTCTCGTCGAACGAATGCTGCGCACGTCGGGGCGGCGTCTCGACCTCAGCTCGCCCTTCGTCGATGCCTCGCTCCCGGACGGCTCGCGCCTTCACGTCGCGATTCCGGACGTGACCCGCGAGTACTGGGCGATCAACATTCGAAAATTCGTCGCGACGAGTCATTCGATGGACGAGCTCGTCAACCGCGGGTCACTGTCGCCGGGGTTGGCGGCCATCCTCGCGGCGTGCGTCAAGGCAGGGCTCAACGTCCTCGTCTCCGGTCAGACGCAGGCCGGAAAAACGACGATGTTGAACTGCCTCGCGAGTGCCATTCCGCAGACCGAGCGCGTCATCACGTGCGAGGAGGTCTTCGAGGTGCAGCTCGCGGCGCGTGACTGGGTCGCGCTCCAGTGCCGTCAGCCCAACCTCGAGGGTTCGGGCGAGGTGACGCTGCGCATGCTCGTCAAAGAGGCGCTGCGCATGCGGCCGTCGCGACTCGTCGTGGGGGAGGTTCGTCAGGCCGAGTCGCTCGACCTGTTGCTCGCACTCAACTCGGGTCTGCCGGGTCTCGCAACGCTGCACGCCAACTCGGCCCGCGAGGCGCTCACGAAACTCTGCACGTTACCGCTGCTCGCGGGCCCCAACATCTCGCCCTCGTTCGTCGTCCCGACGGTCGCGTCGGCGATCGACGTCGTCGTCCACCTCGGCCTCGATCGGCACGGGCGACGCTCCGTGCGCGAGGTCGTGCGCGTCACCGGACGAGTCGAGGGCGACACCGTCGAGACGATCCCGCTGTTCACCGAGGGCCAGGTCGGTTTCCCGCGCCTGTTGCCCGCGCTCGACGGAGAGGTTCGCTTCGCTCGCGCCGGCATCGACGTCGCCGCTCTCGCCGCCGAGGTGAACGCCGCGTGACGCGCCTGCTCAGCGCCGCCGCCGTCGGCACCGCCCTACTGCTCATGTGGCGGGCGATGACGTCCCCGGCTCCGCCGCGCCCCCTTCATGGTCTGCGCCGCAGCCGCCGGTACGCCGCGGTGCGTGAACTGCTCGACCAGTCCGGGCTCGTCACCTGGCGCGTGCGCACTCTCGTCGCCGCGTGCCTGGGCGCGGCGACCGTGGCCTTCTGCCTCGGCTTCGTCATCACCGGCGTGCCAGCCCTCGCCGTGGTCCTCGCGTGCGTCGGTGGTTGGGCACCTGCAGCATTCGTCCGGGGCCGGGCGACGAGCCTGCGCCGCCGCCGGCGTGAGGCCTGGCCCGATGCCGTCGACCATGTCGCCTCCGCCGTCCGCGCCGGCCTGTCGATCCCCGAAGCGCTGCGCCAACTGTCGTTGCACGGCCCGGAGGTGCTGCGTGAGGACTTCGCCGCCTTCGCCCGTCACGACGCGGCGCACGGCCGGTTCGACGACTCGCTCGACGTCCTCAAGGCCCGCCTTGCCGACCCGGCCGCCGATCGGCTCATCGAGTCGCTGCGCCTCGCCCGCAACGTCGGCGGCAGCGACGTCGGTCGCCTGCTTCGCACCCTCAGCTCCTTCCTGCGTGAGGACGCCTCGACGCGCGCCGAACTCGCCGCCAAGCAGAGCTGGACGGTGAGCGCGGCACGGTTGGCGCTCGCCGCACCGTGGCTCGCGTTGTGCGTCGTCGGTTTCCGCGGTGAGGGGCTGGCGGCCTACCGCACACCGCAGGGGGTGCTCGTGCTCGTCGCCGGGGCGCTCGTGTCGTGGATCGCGTACGTCGCGATGAAGGCCATCGGGCGTCTGCCTCACGAGGAACGGGTCATGCGATGACGACGCCAGCCGCGCTGTCGGCCGCCGCCATCGGGCTGGGGCTCGCACTGGTCGGCATCTGGGTGGCGCGCCCGCGCGTCAGCGTGCTCGAGCAGCGTCTCGAGGCAATGCTCGCCGTAGACTCACCCGCCGCCGCGCCGCGTCGCGGTCTCGACGCCGTCGCGGCGGCCCTGGCGCGCCTGCTCGGGCGGGTCCTGGGCGGCGCCGATCACGTGCGCTCCCGGATGGAGCGCGCGGGCCTCGTCCCGGACGTCGACACGTTCCGCACGAGCCAGGCCCTGTGGGCGATGACGGGCTTCGCCGGCGCGGCGTGCATCGTCCTCGTCACGGGCAACTCGACGCGCGGACCGCTGTCTGCCTCGGCGCTCGTGCTGCTCGCTGCCGGGTTCGGTGTCGTGCTGCGCGATCAGCAGCTCACCCGGCTCGCCGAGAGGCGCGAGGCCCGCATGATCGTCGAGTTCCCCGCGATCGCCGACATGCTCGCCCTCGCCGTCGCCGCCGGCCAGGGCCCGCTCGGCGCGCTCGAACACGTCACGACTCTGTGCCGCGGCCCCCTCGCCGAGGAACTGCGCACCGCCCTCGAGCAGGCGCGCGCCGGTACTCCGTTGTCCGACGCGCTGGCCGGCGTCGCGCGGCGTACGAGCGTCGTCAGCGTGGCGCGCTTCGTCGAGGGCGTCATCGTCGCACTCGAGCGTGGCACGCCACTCGCCGACGTCCTGCGCGCGCAGGCCCAGGACGCGCGCGAGAGCGTGCGCACCGAGCTCGTCGAGAAAGCCGGCCGCAAGGAGGTCGTCATGATGGCGCCCGTCGTCTTCCTCGTCCTGCCCGTCACGGTGCTGTTCGCCGTGTACCCCGGGCTCGCAGCTCTCGATCTGACGCTGTGATGCCTCCCCACGACTCCCGCGAACGCTCGCGGGCCACACCCCGACGAAAGGTCACCTCCCATGAACCGCATCCTCAGTGCCCGCTCTGCTCTGCGACGACGCGTCGCGCTCACCCTCCGACCGGTGAACGGGACGGACAGCGACGGCGAGCGCGGCGACGTGCCGGGCTGGGTGCTCGTCACGCTCATGACGGCGGGCCTCGTCACGCTGTTGTGGCAGACGGCCGGGCCGCTGCTGCAGACGATGTTCACGAGCGCCATGAGCAAGGTCTCCGGCGGCTGAACCGCATCACGGCCGCGATGCGCTTCCGGGTCGCGTGGCGGGACGAGCGCGGATCCGCGGTCGCCGAGAACGCGATGACGAGCGTCGTCATCGTCGCCGTCTTCCTGCTCGTGTGCCAGTTCGCCTACGCCGCGCACGTGCGGTCGTCGCTGACGATGGCGGCGGCCGAAGCGGCCCGCGCGGGCGCTCGCGTCGATGGAGGCGTCGACGCCGCTCAGGCGAAGGCACGCGACCTGCTCGCCGAGGGTGGCGGCCGGCACGCACGCGTGAGCGCCGGGTCGACGAGCGAGGCGGGCGTCGCGGTCATGCGCGTCGACATCACCGCCCAGGTGCCCGTGCTCGGCCCGTTCGGCGTCGGACTCGACCTGCACACCAGCGGGCGAGCCGTCATCGAGGACCGCGGCCCATGAGGGCCCGTCGAGACGTGGCCGCCGCGGCCCAAGGTGCGGGCCGCCTGGGACGAAGCCCCGGTGGTCCTGACCAGGCTGGCGAAGAAGGCGGCGTAGCGGACACGAGAGGTCATGGCCTCGATGCGGACGAAGGGTCGGCGCTCGTCGAGGCGATCGTCGTCATCGCGGTGTTGTTGTTGCCGCTGCTGTGGGTCGCGACGTCTCTCGTCCGTGTCGAGGCGGCGTCGTTCGCGGTGCGCTCGGCGGCCCGTGAGGCGGCGCGCACATACGTGACGGCGCCCTCTTCGGGCGCGGGCAGCGTGCGCGCGAATGTCGCGGCGCGGCTCGCGTTCGAGGATCAGCGCAGCCCCGTCGGCACGGCGACGATCACCTGCACGGCGAGCCCGTGCCTGACGCCCGGCGCTCAGGTCAGTGCGACGGCGCGCACGAGCGTCGGCCTGCCGTTCGTGCCGCGATGGCTCAGCGGACCCGCGGGGCTCGAGATCCACCTGAGCTCTCGGCACGTCGAGAAGGTCGAACAGTACGGAGGGCAACGGTGACTCCCGCACCTGACGCGTGCGCCACGAGGCGTGACGCCCTCAGCGGACCCCTGCGCCACATGCTGGCGAGGCTCAGACAGCTCGCCTCGTCCCTCGTGAACCGAACGCGCGCCGACGACGGCGGGATCGCCCTGCTCGGCATCGGGCTGTGTGCGTGCGTCGTCATGCTGCTGCTCGGCGGTATCTGCGTGCACACGGCGCAGGTGGCGCGCGTCGACGTCCTCGACGCCGCCGACCACGCGGGCGCCGCAGCCGCCGACCGCATCTCGGTCGCGCATGCCTACGCTCACGGCGTCGAGGCGCCGCAGCTCGATGCGGCATCGGTGCGCGCCGAGGCGCAGGCGGCGCTGTCCGCCACCGAGCGCCCGGCGCACGTCACGTCGTGGAGCCTGACGTCGGCGAGCGTCGACGGCAAGGATCTCGTGCTCGCCGTCGCGGCCGTCGTCGACCCGCCGGCGGTCGGGGGAGCGCTGTCTGCGCTCGGTGCACCGATCACCGTTCACGTCACCACGCGGGCCGAAGCGCACTTCGAACGATGAGTGTTCACTCGCCGGTTGGGGCGCGGCCCGTCACAGGCGATACTCTGGAAGGCGTGGCTGTCGACTTTCCCAACGAAATCAAGAACCTGCGCACGACGATGGCGTCGGTGCGCGAGGTGCTCGACCTCGAGAAGCTGAAGAAGCAGATCGTCGACCTCGAGGAGCAGTCCGCGGCCCCCGATCTGTGGGACGACCCGGATGCGGCGCAGAAGATCACCTCCGCGCTGTCGCGCGCGAACGCCGAGAACGACCGCGTTGAGAACATGGACGCGGCGATCGACGACCTCGAGGTGCTCGTCGAGATGGGCACCGAGGAGAACGACGCCGACACCCTCGCCGAGGCCGAGCGCGAACTGAAGAAGCTGCAGAAGGCCGTCGGCGAACTCGAGGTGCGCACCCTGCTCAACGGCGAGTTCGACGAGCGCGAGGCCGTCGTCACGATCCGCGCCGGCGCCGGTGGCGTCGACGCCGCCGACTTCGCCGAGATGCTCATGCGCATGTACCTGCGCTGGGCCGAGCGTCACGGCTACCCGACGAAGGTCATGGACACCTCCTACGCCGAAGAGGCGGGCCTCAAGTCCGTCACGTTCGAGGTCAACGTGCCCTACGCGTTCGGCAACCTGTCGGTCGAGGCCGGCACGCACCGTCTCGTGCGCATCTCGCCGTTCGACAACCAGGGCCGACGTCAGACGTCGTTCGCCGCCGTCGAGGTCGTGCCGCTCATCGAGACGACCGACACGATCGAGATCCCCGAGAACGAGCTGAAGATCGACGTGTTCCGCTCCTCGGGCCCCGGTGGCCAGAGCGTCAACACGACCGACTCGGCTGTTCGCATGACGCACATCCCGACCGGCACCGTCGTGTCGATGCAGAACGAGAAGAGCCAGATCCAGAACCGCGCCGCCGCGCTGCGCGTCATGCAGTCCCGCCTGCTGCTGCTCAAGAAGCAGGAGGAGGACGCGCAGAAGAAGGAACTCGCCGGCGACATCAAGGCGAGTTGGGGCGACCAGATGCGCTCCTACGTCCTGCACCCCTACCAGATGGTCAAGGATCTGCGCACCGAGTACGAGGTCGGCAACACCTCCGGCGTGTTCGACGGGGACATCGACGGGTTCATCGAGGCCGGCATCCGCTGGAAGCGCGCCGCCGCCCGCGACGCCGAGTGACACCGGCTCACACGCGGGGTAGGTAGCGAGCACGCATCGAGCACGGCGGGGGAGCCATGATTCGTTTCGACCATGTGAGTCTGACGTACGGCAGAAAGCTGTCGCCTGCGCTCGACGACGTCAGCTTCGACATCGAGCGCGGAGAGTTCGTCTTCCTCGTCGGCCAGTCCGGCTCGGGCAAGAGCTCGCTCATGCGTCTCATGACGCACGAGGTGACGGCGACGTCCGGCCAGATCCACATCGCCGGGCGAGACCTCATGACGATGCCGCGCCGCAAGGTGCCGTCGCTGCGCCGCGACATCGGCGTCGTTTTCCAGGATTTCCGGCTGCTCGAGAACAAGACGGTCGCCGAGAACGTCGCGTTCGTCCTCGAGATCCTCGGCTGGCGTCGGGGCGCGGTGCGCACGGCCGTGCCCGAGGCGCTCGAACTCGTCGGCCTCGCCGAGAAGTCGCGCCGCTTCCCGCACGAACTCTCCGGCGGTGAGCAGCAGCGCGTCGCCATCGCGCGCGCCGTCGTCAAGCAGCCCGCCATCCTGCTCGCAGACGAACCGACCGGCAACCTCGACCCCGAGAACTCCGAAGAGGTCGTCGGCGTGCTCGACCGCGTCAACCGCACGAGCACGACGCTCGTCATGGCAACGCACGACAACTCGCTCGTCGACCGCCTGCAGCGGCGCGTCATCGAGATGAGCGACGGCCGTCTCGTGCGCGACTCGACCGGCGGCTACCGCTCCGAGGCCACCTCACGACGCTCCGGCGCGCGCCGCCTCGACGCCGTCGCAGAACAGGACGGCCACGACAGTCACGACGCCCACGACGATCCGTCAGCTCTCGACGGCACGACCACCGCAATCCCGGGCGCCCGCGCCACGCGCCGGGGGCGCGACATCACGGGAGCTGCGTCGTGAACCTGCGTTTCCTCGCCTCCGAGGTCGCTCAGGGGGTGCGTCGCAACACCTCGATGATCGCCTCGGTCGTACTCGTGTCGATGGTGTCGATGATCTTCGTCGGTGCCGGGCTGCTCGCGCAGCGTCAGGTCGACGCCGCCAAGGGCGATTGGTACGACAAGGTCCACGCGTTCGTGTTCCTGTGCACCGACTCCGACACGGGCGTCGCCTCGTGCGCCGGCGGCAAGGCGAGCGCAGCGCAGACCGAGACGGTGCGCATCAACCTGACGAACCTCGCGCCGCTCGTCACGAGGGTCGACTACAGGACGAGCGAGCAGGCCGTCGCGATGTTCCGCGAGCAGTACCACGACTCGCCGTACGTCAGCAGCGTCGACGCGTCGTCGATGCCCGCATTCTTCGAGGTGCGCCTCGACGACCCACGGCGTTTCGACGAGATAGCGAGCGGATTCACCGGCATGCCGGGCGTCGCGCACGTGAGCAACCTGCACGAGGTGCTCGCACCGTTCTTCTCGTTCCTCACGATGCTCGGCGTCGGCTCGGCCATCATCGCGACGCTCATGGTCGTGTGCTGCGTGCTGCTCATGGTGACGACGATCCGGCAGGTGGCGTTCACGCGGCGCCGGCAGGTCGGCATCATGCGCCTCGTCGGTGCCTCGAGCGCGACGATCTACCTGCCGTTCGTGGCCGAGGTGCTGCTCGCCTCGCTCGTCGGCGCGACCCTTGCCTCGGCCATGCTGTGGGCGATGGTCCACTTCGGCGTGAGCAGCCTCGCCGGCTCCGGGGGCGGCTTCGTCAACCTCGTCGGGGACGACGACGTCCTCGCCGTCGTGCCGTGGCTGTACCTCGGCGCGCTCCTGCTCGCGATCGTCACGTCGTGGCTCACGCTGCGTCGCTACCTCAAGGTGTGACGGTGGCGCCCACCAAATCCCGTCGCCGACTCTGCGCCGCAGCCCTCGCCGGGACCTGCGCGCTCGGTGTCGCGTCCGGGTCGAGCCACGCCGTCGGTGACGACGTCGACGACAAGATCAAGAACAGCAAGTCCGAGATCGACGACATCTCGAAGTCGCTCGCCGACGCCGACGCGACGCTGACGAAGACGAACAAGGCCGTCGCGGCCGCCGACAAGAAGGCAAAGGACGCGAAGAGCGCCCTGACGAAGGCCCAGCAGAAGCAGCGTGACGCCGCGTCCGACTACGACGTCGCCAAGGCCGACGAGGACGCCTCGCGCACCGCCCTCGCGACGAACCGCGCCGACCAGGCGAAGGCACGCACCGAGGTCGGTGGCCTCGCGCGCAACGCGTTCGAGACGGGCGGGCTCGGCGACCTCACGTTCACCATCGAGGTGCTCACCTCGAACTCGGGTGTCTCCGGGTCGATGGCGCTCGCCGACATCGTCATGCGCCGCCAGCAGGGCGTCATCACGAATCTCAAGAGCTCGGCCGCAGCCGGGCAGAGCGAGGCGACACGTCTCGCGGAGATCCGGCGTCGTGCGAGCCTGGCGAAGACGAAGCAGGACGCCGCCGTCACCGCCGCGAGCACGGCGAAGACTGACGCCGACACCGCCGAGGCGAGTCTCGTGGCGTTGCAGAAGACGCAGAAGGACGACAAGAAGAAGCTCGAGGCCGAGAAGAAGAAGGAGGAGGCGAAGCTCGCGGCGTTGCAGGCTGAGAGCACGCGCCTGAAGAACGTCACGACGACGAGCAAGGATGTCGACACCAGCGTCCACGACGTGCCGCAGGGCACCGGTTTCCTCGCCTCCCCGGGCCCGATCTCGAGCATCGTGTCGGGCTACGGCTACCGCTTCCACCCCGTCCTCAAGATCGACAAGCTGCACGAGGGCGACGACTTCCCGTTCGCGTGCGGCACGCCCGTCTATGCCGCGGGTGACGGCACCGTCATCGAGGCGAACTACAACGACGTCTCCGGCAATCACGTCTACATCAGCCACGGAACCGTCAACGGTGCGCAGCTGACGAGCGCCTACATGCACTTCACGTCCCTGTCGGTCAGCGTCGGGCAGAAGGTCAAGAAGGGCCAGCAGATCGGGGTCTCCGGGATGACGGGGCGCGTCACCGGCTGCCACCTGCACTTCGAGACCCGCGAGAATGGTGTGGCCGTCAACCCGCTGAAGTGGATAAAGTGACAGCTTCGGAAATGCCCGGCATGCCTGCGATGTTGTCTTCACCGACGTCGACCACGCCGAACGCGACCGCATCGAAGCAGAAGGGGGTGAGCCCATGCCGAAGGAACACGGCACGAAGGTGATCGCCAACAACAAGAAGGCGCGCCACGACTACCACATCGAGGAAACGCTCGAGGCCGGGCTGTCCCTCATGGGCACCGAGGTGAAGAGCCTGCGCATGGGGCGCGCGTCCCTCGTCGACGGTTACGTGCTCGAGCGCGACGGTGAGATGTGGCTCGAGAACGTCCACATCCCCGAGTACCTCCAGGGCACGTGGACGAACCACTCCGCGCGTCGGCGACGCAAGCTGCTGCTGCACAAGGCCGAGATCCTCAAGCTCGCGAACAAGGCGCAGTCGAAGGGGTACACCATCGTGCCGCTGTCGCTGTATTTCAAGGACGGGCGCGCGAAGGTCGAGATCGCCCTCGCGCGAGGCAAGCAACTGCACGACAAGCGCCAGACGCTGCGCGAGCGTCAGGACAACCTCGAGGCGCAGCGCGAGATGCAGGTACGCCTCAAGCGCGGCGGCTGAGAACCGAGCGAGCGCGCCGGTTGACCCGCCGGCACGCCCCCGCCTCGCCCACGTGGCAAGGTAGGGGCATGAGTCGTCTCAGGGGAGCACCTACACCGTCGGCCCGCACCGCACTCGGCGCCGCCGCCGTCGCGCTCGTCGCCATGAGCGCAGCGCCCGCTCAGGCCGCGAGCAACGACAACATCCGCATCACGAACTACGACATCCGCTACGACGTGGGCGCCGACGGTGGCGTCGACGTCACGGAGAATCTCGACGTCCGCTTCAGCGACAGCAGTCATCACGGGCTCGATCGCATCGTCATCACCGGCCAGGGCGTGAGCGACACCCAGCACCGTGAGTACCCGATGACGAACGTCTCCGTCACCTCCTCGACGGGAGCGCCGACGCAGCTGCAGCGCTCCCGTGACGGCGGCGCTGAGCGGTTGCGCATCGGCAGCCCGAACCGCACCGTGTACGGCACGCAGCACTACACGCTCAAGTACCACCTCGCCGGTGTTGTCAACAAGCAGTCGAACTCGTCGACCGAGTTCTTGATCAACGCGACGGGCAACGACTGGAAGATCCCGATCGACACCGCGCGTGTCACCGTCAAGGGCCCGGGCGCCGTCTCTCGGGCCAAGTGCTGGTACGGCGAGAAGAACTCGAAGCAGGAGTGCAGGGCGACGCCGGGGACGGAGGCGTCGTTCTCGGCGAACAACGTCGGCAACGGGCGCGGCATGACGATCGACGCCGACCTGCCGACGTCGGTGTTCACGAACACCGCCCCCATCCTCAAGGACGGCTCGGCCGAGGACGCGTTCGGCGTCAACGGGCCGCTGACGTCTTCGCAGCGCCAGGCCGTCAACATCGGCGGCGGGGCTCTGGCGGCGGCACTCGCCGGGCTCGGCGGGCTGTGGTTCGTCCGCGACCGTCGGCGCAACGCCGACGAGCGCTACAGCGGAATCGCACCCGGTCAGCTCCCCGCGCCCGGCCAGGAGGTACCGGTCGAGCGGACCGGTGACCCGGAGGTCGCCGTGCGCTTCGAGCCGCCCAACGACGCCACCGCGGGCCTTGCGGGCCTCGTCATCGACCGTCGCGCCGACAACCGTGACGTCGCGGGCACCATCGTCGACCTCGCGGTGCGCGGGTACCTGCGCATGGAACAGGTCGACAAGAGCGACTGGCTGCTCATCTCGAACCCGCAGCCCCCTGCCGGTGATCTGCTGGCCTACGAGGCGGACCTACTCAACGCGCTGTTCTCCGACGGCTCGCAGGTGTACCTGTCCGATCTGAAGAACCACTTCGCGGGCCACCTGGCGAACGCGAAGGAGGGCATCGAGGACGAGGCCGTCGCGCGCGGCTGGTTCAAGCAGCGCCCCAGCACGAGTGAGGCCGGGGCCAAGGGCCTCGCGAGCCTGTTCGCAGTGCTCGCCGTCGTCTCGTTCTTCGTCGCGAACCACTTCCACCTCAACGGCTTCCTGTTCGGTGCGGGTTTCGCGATCGTCGCCGTCCTCGCGCTCGTGCGTTCGAAGAACGCTGCCGCGCGCACGCCCGTCGGCTCGGCGGTGTACGACCAGACGCGCGGGTTCGAGCTGTATCTCAAGACGGCTGAGGCGAAGCAGATCAAGTTCGAGGAAGCCGAGCAGATCTTCAGCCGCTACATGCCGTACGCGGTCGTGCTCGGTCTCGCCGACCGCTGGGCGAAGGTCTTCGGCCAGGTCGCCGCTGCCGCGCAGGCGCAGGGCTACCCGATGGTCATGCCCTACTGGTACGTGCCGTACGGCGGCTTCGGCGGCGGTTTCGGGGGCTTCGACAACTTCGGCGCCTCGATGGAGGCCTTCAGCGACGCGGCGTCGTCCGCGTTGTCGTCCACGCCCGGTTCGAGCGGCGGTAGCGGCTTCTCCGGCGGGGGAGGCTTCTCCGGCGGCGGCATCAGCGGTGGTGGTGGCGGGGGCTGGTGAGCCGGCCCGCCTGAACGACGCCGAAAGGGGCGCCCGTCTCGACTCGAGACGGGCGCCCCTTTCGCATGCGCCGCACGACCTGACGGGCCCGAGCGGAGGCCGCGAGCCGTCAGGTCACGGCGGCGGACATCACTCGATGACGATGACGAGGTCGCCGCCCTCGACCTGCGTCTCGTGCGTCAGAGCCACGCGCTTGACGGTGCCCGCGACGGGCGTCGTGATGGAGGCCTCCATCTTCATCGCTTCGATCGTCGCGACCGTGTCGCCTGCCGCGACCTCGTCACCCTCGGCGATGCTGACGGACACCATGCCCGCGAACGGAGCGGCGACATGGCCGGCGTTCTTCGGGTCGGCCTTCTCGACGGCGGCGACGTCGACCTTGACGGCGTGGTCGCGCACCTGGACGGGACGCAGCTGGCCGTTCACGGTCGCGAGCACGGTGCGCATGCCGCGCTCGTCGGGCTCGGAGACCGACGCGACCGACAGCAGGATCTTCTTGCCCGGCTCGAGGTCGACCTCGTGCTCCTGCCCGGGTGCGAGGCCGTGGAGGAACTCCTTCGTCGACAGCACCGACAGGTCGCTGTAGAGCTCGCGGGCGCGTGCGTAGTCCTGCGTCGGGCCGGGGAACAGCAGGCGGTTGAGCGTTCCGCGCGGGTCGCGTGCGAGGTCGGCCTCGTCATGGTCGCTCAGCTCCTCGACGCGCGGGCGCACCGTGCGTCCGGCGAGGGCCTTCGTGCGGAACGGCTCGGGCCAGCCACCGGGCGGGTCGCCGAGCTCGCCGCCGAGGAAGCCGATGACGGAGTCCGGCATGTCGTAGTTCTGCGGGTTGGCCTCGAAGTCCTTCGGGTCGGCGTTCGCGCTGACGAGCGCGAGCGCGAGGTCGCCGACGACCTTCGAGCTCGGCGTCACCTTGACGACGTTGCCGAGGATGTCGTTGGCCGCGGCGTACATGTCCTCGATCGCCTCGAAGCGGTCGCCGAGGCCGAGCGCGATCGCCTGCTGGCGCAGGTTCGACAGCTGCCCACCCGGGATTTCGTGACGGTACACGCGACCCGTCGGCGCGGCGAGGCCCGACTCGAACGGCTTGTAGAGGGTGCGCACGGCCTCCCAGTACGGCTCGAGGTCGCACACGTTCGCGAGGTCGAGCCCCGTCGCACGGTCCGTGCCGTCCGTCGCGGCGACGAGCGCCGACATCGACGGCTGGCTCGTCGTGCCCGACATCGCGGCGCTCGCGACGTCGACCGCGTCGACGCCCGCGTCGATGGCGGCGAGCAGCGTCGCGAGCTGGCCACCGGCCGTGTCGTGGGTGTGCAGGTGCACGGGCAGGTCGAAGCGCTCCCGCAACGCGGTGACGAGGGTGCGCGCCGCCGGGGCGCGCAGCAGACCGGCCATGTCCTTGATCGCGAGGACGTGGGCGCCGGCGTCGACGATCTTCTCGGCGAGCGCGAGGTAGTAGTCGAGCGTGTAGAGCTTCTCGTCGGGGGAGGCGAGGTTGCCGGTGTAGCACAGTGCCACCTCGGCGACGGCGGTGCCCGTCTCGCGCACCGCTTCGATGGCGGGACGCATCTGCTCGACGTCGTTGAGGGCGTCGAAGATGCGGAAGATGTCGACACCCGTGCGCGCGGCCTCGGTGACGAACGCGTCGGTCACCTTGGTCGGGTACGGCGTGTAGCCGACGGTGTTGCGCCCGCGCAGCAGCATCTGGATCGGGATGTTCGGCATCGCCTCGCGCAGCTTCGCGAGTCGGTCCCACGGGTCTTCGGACAGGAAGCGCAGCGCGACGTCGTACGTCGCGCCGCCCCAGGCCTCCATCGACAGCAGCTGCGGCGTCATGCGTGCGACGTACGGCGCGACGTGCAGCAGGTCGCGGGTGCGGATGCGCGTCGCGAGCAGGGACTGGTGGGCGTCGCGCATCGTCGTCTCGGTGACGGCGGCGGCCTGCTGCTCGCGCAGAGCGCGGGCGAACGCCTCAGGCCCCTCGGTGATCAGCCGGTCGCGCGCGCCGGGCGGGACGGGGCCGCTGACGTCGAATGCGGGCAGCTTCTCGCGCGCCGTGATGGCGAGTGCCGAGTGGTCGCCGTACGGCTTGTTGACGGTCGTCTCGGCGAGGTAGGTGAGCAGCTTCGTACCGCGGTCGCCGGGGGTGCGCGCGTCGAGCAGGTGCGGGTGGGTCTCGATGAACGACGTCGTCACGTTGCCGGAGACGAATGCCGGGTCCTCGAGCAGGGCCTGCAGGAAGGGGATGTTCGTGCTGACACCGCGCACGCGGAACTCGGCGAGGGCGCGGCGGGCGCGGCGCACGGCCGTCGCGAAGTCACGGCCGCGGCAGGTGAGCTTGACGAGCATCGAGTCGAAGTGGGCGCTGACCTCGGCGCCCATGTGGATCGTGCCGCCGTCGAGGCGAACGCCCGAGCCGCCCGCGGAACGGTAGGCGGTGATCGTGCCGGTGTCGGGTCGGAAGCCGTTGGCCGGGTCCTCGGTCGTGATGCGGCACTGCAGCGCCGCGCCGCGCAGGTGGATGTTCTCCTGAGCGAGGCCGAGGTCGTCGAGGGTGTCGCCGGAGGCGATGCGCATCTGCGCGGCGACGAGGTCGACGTCGGTGACCTCCTCGGTGACGGTGTGCTCGACCTGGATGCGCGGGTTCATCTCGATGAACACGTAGCGGCCGCGGGTGTCGAGCAGGAACTCGACGGTGCCGGCGCACGAGTAGCCGATCTCCTTCGCGAAGGCGACGGCGTCGGCGCACATGCGTTCGCGCAGTTCGGGGGAGAGGTTCGGTGCCGGCGCGATCTCGACGACCTTCTGGTGGCGTCGCTGCACGGAGCAGTCGCGTTCGAAGAGGTGGACGACGTCGCCCTCACCGTCGGCGAGGATCTGCACCTCGATGTGGCGCGGGTCGACGACGGCTTCCTCGATGAAGCAGGTCGCGTCACCGAAGGCGGATTCGGCTTCGCGCATCGCGGCCTCGAGGTTCTCGCGCAGCGCCTCGGGCTTCTCGACGCGACGCATGCCGCGCCCGCCGCCGCCGGCGACGGCCTTGACGAAGACGGGGTAGCCGATGTCGTCGGCGCCCTTGACGAGTTCGTCGATGTCGGACGACGGCGGCACGCTGCGCAGCGTCGGCAGGCCGGCGCGCTTGGCGGCGGCGATGGCCGTCGCCTTGTTGCCCGTCATGTGCAGCACCGCGGGCTTGGGGCCGATGAAGGTGATGCCGGCGTCCGCGCACGCCTCGGCGAGCAGCGGGTTCTCGGACAGGAAGCCGTAGCCGGGGTAGATCGCGTCGGCACCCGATTCGCGGGCGACGCGGATGATCTCGTCGACGTCGAGGTAGGCGCGCACGGGGTGGCCGACCTCGCCGATCTGGTAGGCCTCGTCGGCCTTGAGACGATGCTCGCTGCCGCGGTCCTCGTGGGGGAAGACGGCGACGGTGGTGGCGCCCAACTCGGTGGCGGCGCGGAACGCGCGCACGGCGATCTCGCCTCGGTTGGCGACCAGGACCTTGCGGAACATGCACATCTCCGTTCGGGGGTGGGGCGCCGCGGCGGCGCAGGTGGTGCTGACACTACCGGTCGCTCAGCGCTGAAAACCGCGGAGTTTCGCGGCAAAACCGACCAATAGCGAACAGTTGGCAACACCTGCGTGTCTCGCACCACACCGGACGTGAGAAAAGCCTCTGGGCGGGCCCGACGCCGGGTCGAGCCCGCCCAGAGGCGAGGGTGTGCGCGCCGAAGCGACCGCGTCAGCCCACGTGCACGGTGGGCGCTGCCCCGTCGGTCTGCAGTTCGTCGTTGCGAATCGTGATGAAGATCAGGATGAGCAGGGCGCCGACGAGAAGCATTCCGGAGGCCACCCAGAACCCGTGCGTCGAGGCGAAGGTCTGCACGTCGAGCGCTCCGGCTGCCTGCTGGGCCTGCATCTTCGACTTGAACTCAGCCGTTCCCTGCACCGACGTCGGCACCTTCGCCATCGCGGCAGCGGCGGCGGCCTTGAGCTCGTCGGCACGCTGCGTCGCATAGTGCGAATACACCGTGGTGAGAGCGGCGAGACCGATCGAACCACCGATCTGCTGCGCGGTGTTGAGCGCGGAGGCGGCGGCCCCCGAGTCCTTCGCTTCGACGCGGTGGGAGGCGGCGAGCGTCATCGGGATGAAGACGAAGCCCATGCCGAGGGCCATGACGAAGATGCCGGGCAGCAGGTGCGTCGCGTAGCTCGAGTGCGTGTCGAGCTGGGTGAACGACCACATGCCCGCTGCTGCGAGCAGGCCGCCGAAGCCCGAGAGGTAGCGCGGCTTGATGCGCGTGACGAGGTTCTGCGACAGGCCCGCGGCGATGACGATGCCGAGGCTGAACGGCAGGAACGCGAAACCTGACTTGACCGGCGAATAACCGAGCACCTGCTGGATGTACAGGCCGAGGAAGAAGAACATCGCGAACATCGCGGCACCCATGATGAGCATCGCGAGGATGGCGGTGCCTCGCGTGCGGTCGGCGAGGATGCGCATCGGCAGCAGTGCGTGCTCGGTGCGGCTCTCGATGGCAGCGAACGCGATGACGAGCAGGGTGCCCACGATCAGCGGCACGAGCGTCCAGGTGTCGCCCCACGAGTGAGACGCGGCGTTGGACAGGCCATACACGATGCCGAACAGACCCGCGGTCGCCGTGATGGCGCCGATGATGTCGAGGGTGCCTTCGTGACCGTCGGATTCGACGAGCACGCGGGGTGCGAGCACGGCAACGGCGATGCCGATGGGCACGTTGATGAGCATCGTCCAGCGCCAGTCGATCTCGGTCAGCACGCCGCCGAGGATGAGGCCGATCGCTGCACCGGCGCCGGACATCGCGGCATAGACACCCATGGCGCGGTTGCGCTCCTTGCCGGGTGGGAACGTCGTGTTGACGAGGGCCAGTGCCGCCGGCTGAGCCAGCGCCGCACCGGCACCCTGGAGCACGCGCGCGGCGAGCAGGAGGGTGGGGTTGGGCGCGATGCCGCCGAGCAGCGAGGCGAGCGTGAACACGACGAGGCCGGTGGTGAACATGCGGCGGCGTCCGAAGATGTCCCCGAGGCGCCCGCCCAGCAGCAGGAGCGAGCCGAGGGCCAGCGCGTAAGCGGTGACGACCCACTGCAGGCCGGACTGGCTGAAGTGCAGATCGGTCTGGATGTGGGGCAGGGCGATGTTCACGACCGTCCCGTCGAGCACGATCATGAGCTGGGCGCAGGCGATGACGAAGAGCGCGAGGCCGAGGTTGGGCTTCTTGGGGTTGTCGGTGGATGACTCCAGCGTGGCGTCGGGGCTGTGAGTGCTGGCAGCAGCAGTCGACATCAGCCCCTCCTTTCTCGAGTTGGCGCCCTTGAGGGGGCCGGGGGAGGCGGGGGGGGGGGGGGGGGGGGGAGACCGGCGAGAAGCCGAAGGGGTGAGATGCGCGCGGAATCGAACGCGCGCGGGAAGGGGTCGGGCGCTGCGCTGGGTCGTGCAGCCGCGCGTTGGCCGCCGTTCGTCGGGATGGGGATTGGCCGCCGCGAGATGCACCGAGCAGCGAGATGGTTGAAGATGCAACGACCAAAGATCAACGATAGACCCCTCGGGGTGAGGCGCCAAAGCGATCCTCGTGTGGCGCGCGACACGGCAGGGGGCGCAGCGCGTGGGAATGCGCTCGCGTCCTTCGCTGTTGAACCGCTAGACTGACGGACGCTGATTCGTCAGTAAGCACAACTCCACAGAGCGAACAGTTTCCATGGGGATGATCGGTTTCGACATCGGTCGCCGTCCCAGGGGAAGCGGGCCGAGGATGCAGAGTTATCTCGTTAACGCTCTCTGCAAACCCATAGGTGCCGATTCCAAGCGCACCGACTTCGCCCTCGCCGCCTGAGCGAGTCCGAAGTCTGTCAGCCTGAGCTAGTTCTCGACTCAGTGTCTGGCATCAGCTAGAGAACTTGCTGCAACGTCTTGTCGAGGGGCGTTGTGGGACTCTCACTCGACTGGGCCTGTCGCGGAATGTGTCATTCCTTGCCGCGGGGCCGAGAAAATCCACAGAATGACTGCGCCCGGAGAAGCCCTGGATCGCCGTCGATGGACGGGGGTTCAATTCCCCCCATCTCCACCACCTCCATGCATCGGTCGCGAGGCCGAGCGGCTGTTCGCAGAACTCGTCACGCAGCGTGAATCAGGCTGCTGCGTGACGCGTGTGGCACGGAGCCCGCCGTCATCCCTCTCGAGGGGTGACGGCGGGCTCTTGCACGTCGTGCGGTCCGGCGCGCACCACTCGCCGATGCCGAGCCACCGCTGCACGATCGGCGTCATAGATCGCGACAAACCCGGCCGGGTTGATGGCCGTCCCGCCCGACTTCTCGATCAATAGATCGCCCATGGACGAGCTCGTGGCGTCCACCGATCCCCACCACCAGTACGCACGCGGGAGGGCTTTGGCCAGCTCTGCGCCGCTGGAGGATTGAGAGATGAGCGGCGCCGCCATCAGCGTCTCGACGTCGGTCGACGGTGAGGACATGACGGTCGGTACGTGGCATCCGCATCCACGAAGCGGTGGCACTTTTGTATGAGGAGTCGTGGGCGGGCGCTGAATACGGCTACTCGCTGTCGCCGGCGCTGCCCGTGCTGGCAGGCAGTGCGCCTCAGGTGACATATGCCGAGAAGGGGGCCCTGCCGCTGGTCTTCTCGGACAGCGCACCTGCTCGGTGGGGCCGGCAGATCATCGAACGGACGTGGCAGGCCGACGGCAGGGGTGTGCCTGGCGCAGTCGACGTCCTTCTCGCCGTGCGCGACCGGCTACGGATGGGCGCACTTCGCTTCGCGCGCGACGGAGTCGAGATGAGCGAGAGCGCAGGCGTGCCCAAGATGCTCGACATGGCTCACCTCGAGGCGGTGGCGCAGCGAGCGGAGAGTCACACGGACAGCGACGCGGACATCAAGGAACCGTTCGATGCGGGTTCGTCGATGGGTGGTGCGCGCCCCAAGGCCGTCGTCGTGGACGAGAACGGGCACCTCATGTTGGCGAAGTTCACCTCGACCAAGGACGACACCGACGTCGTCGCGTGGGAGAAGGTCTGCCTGGACATCGCCGCACACGCTGGGATCACCGTTGGTGGCGGTGGCCGAAGCGTTCGAACCGCACATGGCCGCCTCCGGCCGTGTGGATCTCGCGGAGCTCTGGAAGCGCACAGTGCTGAACCTCCTCGTGGGAAACAAGGACAACCACCTGCATAACCACGGCTTCCAACCGCACCACGATCGAGCCGTGCGCGACGGGTTCGACGGTGTGATGAGGCAGCGAACCCGCGAGGTGTTGGGGGAGCGCCCGGCCCCGTCGTGTTGGATCTCGCCCCACATGACGCCTCCGCTGGACCGGTGGGGCGATGCCGTGTCTGTGGGCGCCCGCTTCTCGCTCACCGGAGTCCATTGCACGTGGCTCCGGCCCCGAATGCTCCAAGAAGGTGTGAGCGTCGGGGTCGAGCCGTGAAAGGGGCGCGGGCCGTGTGAGGCCGCAGAACGCAGTGTCCTCAGGTCGCCGGGACGCACACCACCTGGTCGAGGTCGGCGGCCAGCGGCCGGCCGACGTTGTTCTTCACGACGTTCTTGACGCGTGCGACGCAGCGGACGCGCTTGTCGTCCTTCGTCAGGTAGGTCGTGCCGTGCGCGGCGATCGTCGCGGTGTCCTGGCCGGTCGAGTCGACCTCGATGCGGCTTCGCGCGTACGTCTCTGTCAGCCCGTTCTTCTTCTGCGCGGCGACGCTGAGGGCGTGCAGGTCATCGGGCGACCACGTCACGTCACTCGAGGCCGGCGCGGCGACGGCCTTCGCCTCCGGGCGCCAGTCCTTCTCAGGGACGGCGGCGGCACGCGCTGCGCTCAACGCGTCGGCGCGCTCGATCGTCGCCGTGGCCGACGCGATGGGCGCCGGGCCCGCCACGCGATGACGCATCGACGGCACCGCCGCCACGAGCGCGACGACGGCGAGCGCCGCGATCACGCCGAAGCGCCACGGGTGGGCCTGCTCCAGGCACATCGACGCGAACATCCACGCGATCGCGCCGATCAGCACGGCGCAGAACGCGAGCGCGGCGAGCGTCGAGACGACCGTCGCGTGGGTGGGGGACAGCTGCGGCAGCCACATCGTCGCGACGTGGGCGGCGTGATCGAAGTGCACCGTCATGAGAGCTCCTTGGGCGCGGGGCTGCCTCGTCGCAGCCGCTCGAAGCTAGGCCGACAGCCTGAGAACCCGCCGAGAGGGCGCCGGACGTGCGCGGTGCGATACTGCACGGGATGCCCCCTTCCGACTCCCGCCTCGTCCGCGCCTGCCGCGCGCTGCTCGTGCTCGCCCTCGCACTGCAGACGTACCTCCTGTACGTGTTCCATTCGAGCGGGGCAGAAGGTGAGCTGTTCCCCCACGCCGACAAGGTGGTCCACGCCTGCATGTTCGGCGGACCCGCACTCCTGGCACTGCTCGGACGGTGGCGATGGGTGGCGCTCATGCTCGCGTTCTATGCGCCGATCTCCGAACTGATCCAGGGCACGGACGTCGTGGAGCGCGACGCGGACTGGCGCGACGCACTCGCCGATGTGACAGGAATCATCCTGGCGTGGGGGTTGACGCGTCTGCTGCGCCGCCGGGCGTGACGTAGACTTGGGGGACCATTGATCTTGCGTTCAGTAGGTTTGCTTTCGGTTTGAGCGTGCCCGCAGCTACTCCCTGTGGCGGCACGTGGTGGTGAGAGTAGGCCCGTTCTCTGAGCGTCACCCACGATGTGACGCCGTCATGTGAGCGCCGAGATCCCACGCAACAGCGCCGATCCACCCAGTACGCAATCCTTCCAGCCCATGTGCTCCACGGGCTCTCTGGCGTGCTCGCCTTCGGTGCTCTCGACCGAGAGGTTCACACCCATGTCTTCGACGAACAACAACAACGGCAAGAAGCCGCGCTGGTCGCACGCCGACAAGGCCGGCGCCAAGCGCGGCCAGGACCGCTCCGGCGGCCGCGACTTCGGAGGACGCCGCGACGGCGCCGCGGGCGGACGCGACGAGCGACGCGGCGGTTTCAGCCGTGACAACGATCGCCGTGAGGGCGGGTTCCGCGGCGG